>QNBL01000249.1 GCA_003641695.1 Spirochaetota bacterium | reverse complement strand
ATCAGACGGCTACCCTTCCCGTATCTCATCAAGCTGATTGGCAAGGTCCCTGATTTCGTTCTTCCAGAAATCCTCTGTCCCCCACCAGGGGAAATGATGGTAAAAACCGGCATCCTCCACCTGCCTGGCGCTCCAGGCCAGAAAGTAGATAATCCTCATTGCCCGGAGGGGTTCAAGAAGCCTGGCAGTTGTGTAGTCGAACTCCATAAAATGCTCATACCCCTCTGCAAGCAGATTGAACTCCTTCCTGGAATCTTTTAAATGTCCGGGCAGCAGAAGCAGTAGATCCTGCACCGCAGGGCCCATAGCCATGTCGTCAAAATCAATTACCATCAATTCATCACTGCCGTCACGCCCTGACCGGCTGAGAATGTTTCCCGGGTGACAATCGCCGTGAATGCGGATTTTCTCTACTCCGCTGAAAAGAGGAGTAATGTGATGTACGATTTCTGTACACACCGTTTCGAATTCTCTTTTCAGATTTTCAGGCATAAAGGAACCTGCCAGTAATTCAGCTATATCGCCCTTTGTTGAAAGTGCGGGATCCAGGATGATCCGGTCATCCGCTTCCCGCTTTTTCCCGGCTAAATGAATCCTTCCAATAAGCGATCCAACCCTCAGGTAGTCTTCGTCACAGTTTAACTCGAAAAGCCGGCCCGATTTCTTGGGGAAAAGGGCAAAATAAAAACCATGGGATTTGCCCAGTGTCGGTACAACGCCAGCAGCAGTGTTATGTTGTAATTCCAGGGGAGGTACAACGGAGATATCCGCTTGTGCACAGTCCATTATAAAAAGATGTTCATCAAGCAGCGCTCTTTCGGACCACCTGCCGGGACGGTAGAACTTGGCTACAAGCCGCTTTTCGTCTTCTGTCTCTATCTCGTACACCCGGTTTATATAACTCGGGAATGGCGTAAGAAGACCGGTTAAATTTATCTCCATGGCATCCTGTATAGCCGAGATAACTGTATCAGGGGTCAGTGTTTCAAAGTGCATGTTAATCGCTCAAGGTAATTATACATCTATTATTTTGGAAAGAGATCATTCCCGATTTGAAGTCTATACTGTTCTCTTCCCCTGAACTGTCTTTATACTCTATCGTTGAGTTATCAGCAAGAACTCCGAAAAAATTTTCATGATGAGCCTCAAATCCGATGGCCCCCTTTAGAGTAGTTACTCCGCAATAGACGGCTGCTCCTGAAAAATAAATTTTCGAAGCAGTACTTATAGTCAGGCTAAAGGTATTCATTTATTTCTACAATTTCCCTGCCTTTTTCCTGGCATCTTCAACAGTCCCCACCATGTAGAAGGCTTGTTCCGGTAAATCATCGTGCTTACCGTCAATAATTTCTTCAAAGGAGCGTATTGTATCTTCAAGAGGAACAAAGACCCCTTTCATCCCGGTAAAATGCTCTGCAACCGAAAACGGCTGGGAAAGAAACTTCTGGATTTTACGTGCCCTTTCAACAGTTTTTCTATCTTCATCTGAAAGCTCATCCATTCCCATAATTGCAATGATATCCTGTAAATTTTTGTATACCTGAAGAATCTCCTGAACTCTCCGTGCAACAGTGTAATGCCTGTCACCTACAATATCCGGAGAAAGCATTCTGGAGGATGAAGCCAGCGGATCAACTGCCGGGTATATCCCGATCTCAACGATTGCCCGGCTTAAGTTTGTAGTCGCATCCAGATGTGCAAATGTTGCTGCCGGAGCCGGATCGGTATAATCATCCGCAGGAACGTATACAGCCTGAACCGATGTAATGGATCCCTGTTTGGTTGAGGTTATCCGTTCCTGAAGTTCACCGAGCTCCGTAGCAAGTGTCGGCTGATACCCAACCGCAGAGGGAATTCTTCCCAGGAGAGCCGAGACCTCTGCACCGGCCTGGACGAATCTGAATATGTTGTCAACAAAAAGAAGAACATCTTTCTGCTGTTCCTCCCTGAAGTACTCTGCAACGCTCAAGGCGGAGAGTGCAACCCTTGCCCTGGCTCCGGGGGGTTCGTTCATCTGGCCAAAAATAAGTGAGGTACGGTCCAGGACCCCTGACTCTTTCATTTCGCCGAAAAGCTGGGTTCCTTCTCTGGTCCGCTCACCCACACCGCAGAATACCGAGTATCCTCCGTGGACCTTTGCAATATTATTTATGAGCTCCATTATAAGAACCGTCTTGCCGACACCAGCTCCGCCGAAAAGCCCTATTTTCCCACCCTTCATGTAAGGAGCAAGGAGGTCTACCACTTTTATTCCGGTTACAAGAATTTCGTTTGATGTATTAAGCTCACTGAATCTCGGAGCCGGACGGTGGATGGAATAACGTTTTTCACTCTCTATCGGACCGGCTTCATCGACCGGTGTTCCGGTGACATCCATGATTCTTCCCAGGGTTTCCTCTCCCACGGGAACGGTTATCTGCTCACCGGTATTAAGAATTTTCATACCCCTTTGCAGCCCGTCGGTGGAGTCCATTGAAATGGCGCGTACCACTTTATCTCCAACATGCTGGACAATCTCAAAAACTAGTTTCGCAGTTTCGGGTGTGCGCTCCTCTTCTGCAAGGACCAGTGCTGTGTAAATCTCAGGGAGATTGCCTTCTTCAAATTTTACGTCCACTACCGGACCGAGTATTTGTACAATTTTACCGTATTTCATCCTTATAACGCCTCTTTTCCGGAAATTATTTCAATAAGTTCATTTGTTATCGCCGCCTGCCGGGCATGGTTCTGCATTGATACATATTTTTGTATCAGATCCTCTGAGTTACTCGTTGCATTTTCCATTGCTGTCATCCGTGCAGAGTGCTCGCTCAGATAGGAATGGAGCAGCACCGACTGCAGTTTAAAATAGACAAACCGTCTTGAAACTGCTTCAGCCAGCTCCAAACCTTCCGGTTCAACATAAAATGGAACCCGGGAGACTTCATTGCCATTCCCCTTACCGGGAAGTTTTAAGGGAAGCAGCTGCTGAACCTCCGTCTCCTGCCTCAACGTTGAGTAATAGGTATTCCCCATGGTAAAAATCTGCTGAACCGTACCGCCTAGAAACCGCATTACCATGTTGTCCGAGAATATTTTGAGCTGATTCTGAGTAAAAATCCTCTCTCCTATCTCGGATTGCTGAAATATTTCATACTCTTTCCGCTTGCAGAACTTTATTCCCTTGTTCCCGATTGCGGTTATCTCTACTTGAGTGGTTTTCTTTCTGTTTTCTGCCATAAATTTTTCCAGAGCCCTCTGAACAGAACTGTTATGGGTTCCGCAAAGCCCTTTATCTCCGGTAAACAAAACTACATGGATTCGTGAAACCTCTTCAAATCCGGTAACTGCCGGAGAAGCGATATCAGACAGGGCTGCTGCTGCATCCGCAGCCTGGTTATTTACTGCCTTGGTAAAAATAGTAAGGGAATCCTGAAACTGGTTAAGCTTTCGTAATTTGATCGATGAAATCATGTTCATCGCCCGCATTACTTTCTGCATGTTTTTAAGGGAGTTTATTTTACTGCCGAGGTCCCTAATGCTGCTCATTCTTTTCCCTTTTTATTTCAAGAATCAGTTTTCTCAATCCCTCAGTACCGGACGCAGAAAGCCATTTTTTCTCAAAATCAGGATTCTGAACAATCTGGGCAAGTGAGGAGAGAACAACAAGATGGAAATGCCGCTGATCCATGGATCCAAGAAGAAAGAATAATGAGTGAACTTTATCAGCTTCTGCCGAAAACTCTATCCCCTTCCTGGAGCGTATGATCAGCATCTGGAATTTATCTTTTCCTTCCACCACAATGTGCGGTATTGCGAAGAACGGGCTCAGGGCTGTTGAACTCGATTTTTCCCGCTCGACAAGCTTTGCATATATTTCGGAGTGCGAAAGCTCCCCGGATTCCTTTGCAAGTATCTTTGCAGCCGCCTTAAAAACTGATTTCATTGAAGTGCTTTTTTCGTAGTCCAGTATACTGCACTCCTCTATCAGCTTTTCAAACCGGTCTTTTTCCACAACATCCTTCCCGCTTATAATCTGCTCTATTTCAGTCTCCAGAGAGGGAGATGCAAGTTCCCGTGCAGTTATCCGCTCTACAAGCTTCATCATATCCCGGTTT
>QNBL01000248.1 GCA_003641695.1 Spirochaetota bacterium | reverse complement strand
CGGAACAGGAGGATTTCTATAATATACGCTTTCAAAAAGCTGCTTTTCTTCATCCAACGACTGGCTGTAAAAAGAATCATACTCCTCAGGTTCAAGAACAAAATAACTGTGTCCCAGAACAAGGCTGCAAAGGCGGTCCCTATCTTCGTCACTAAGGGTATCTTTTATACTGTAGTACTCAATATCCGGAACTTCGGGATAGCTGTCATAGCTTTTTTCAAAGAAAGTCTTATCCGTATCTGAAATATTATTGTATATTTCAGAGTATTCTTCCGGATCAAGTTCCTCGTATCCTCCGTAATTCAGAATTATACCGACAATCTCCGCCTTGAGGGATTCTTCCGTCTCAGCATCAAGATCATATTCAACTACATCGGGAATTGCAGGATAGCGTTCCAGTATGCCGGATAGAAAAACACTCTCATCTTCACTGACTTCTCCTATAAGGGTATCATACTCCTGGGGAGTAAGGCTGCTGTAATCCGGAAAATCAAAGGCATACCCGGAAGTAACAAGATCGAGCACCTCTCCGTCATATTTGTCAGGTTTGACGGTATTCAGCAGTGAACTTGCAGAATCAAGCACATATGTATGAATAATACCGTTTTCAGCATACTTTACTAAAACCGAGCCGTTTGTCTCTGTAACTACAGCATCATCAATTACCGATAGAACTCCTCCCTCATCTCTCTCGACACTGTATCCGTCTCCTTCGGGAACAAGAATAATACTTTCAATCAAAGTGGTTCCATCTTCATCCAGTATTTTGTCAAGGATAATCTTGCCGTCATAAAACTGCATGCCGGCAAATGTATCTGTCTCATCGGAAAAAAGTTCCGGATCAACATTTATGACAGGTGCATTTTTATCATACTCATCCATAATCCCTGAAGATGTTCCGTGAACCATCTCACCGCTGAAGTCCCTGTAATAAAACAGCTCTCTCTTCTGTTCCGGAGTAAGTACGGATAATCTCTCTCTTACAATTTCATCCCCGGCATCGTTGTCCCTTACAAAATCCTTAAACTCCGGGCGGTACACATATCCGTCAAGCATCTTTGCTTTCCCCCCGGGAATTACTCCGGTAATATTTCCTTCACCATCATACACGTAAGTTGTATCTCCCGCTTCCTCAAGCATCATGGCAAACAGTTCTTCGGGAATCCTTGAAGGTACGAATCGTCCTTCGGACACTATGGTTTCAAAACTCTCTCCCCCGGCATCAGGATCAATGATCCCGGCCATTCCCATGTCCTCAAAATATTTTATGTCCAGATACCTTATGTCAACATTCCAGTTTACATCATCTCCCCTGACTTCCCTGCCCTGCGAAGACCCTGTATCGACTCCTTCATCCATCAAGAAATACATTTCATCTCCGGAAGACACTCCGTACTGTCTGATACTGCTTCCTTCCTCATGCCCTGGCAGCAGATTTATCGAATACGAATCATCTCCTGCCGGATATGTTACTGCCCTCACTCCGTCAATGGATACTCTGTCTCCATCTACCAGACCTGCGTTCTGTATTATCTCTATATTCCCTCCGGAAAACGCCTTCCATTTGCGAAGAGGCTGCTGCACATAATACGTACGTTTGTAACTGTCCTCATCAACCGACTCTGACTGGACAAGAGCTTCTTTACTTCCGTATGCAGTTCCCGAAAACCCGCTTCCTGTATTACGGTAAAAAGCACCCGAATCAGCCTTGAGAAAATCGACAAATCCGTCACCGTTTATATCTGAAAATCCAGTCAGGCCGTACATCCAGTTACGCTGAAGAGTAACAGAACCTGAAGCTCCGAATATTCCGGCTGATGCTCCGAGGCTGTAGCCTTTCTGACGGTTTCTGTTCATAAGACCGTTTACACCACCGAATACCAGTTCCTTTCCCGTATCAAAACCTGTCCCGGTGTTTCTGTACGCCTTGATGGTATTCCCGTCTTTCCATACCGCATCGGGAAGTTTGTCCCCGTCAATATCCATGAGCGACGACTTTGTAAGAGTATTGGACATACTTACACCGCCGCTTACTCCGATATTAAGGATTGTCTTCCATCTGAGTTTCCATTTTTTCCAGTATCTTATATCTATTTTAAGCCCCGCATACAGACTTGCCCCCACTCCGTAGGATTTGGTCCTGTTTATCCCCGGGAATGTATCATTTGCTACACTGTCCCATACAACTTCACTATCGCCGAAACCTTCAAAGCCCATCACCTGACCATCGGCATCAGTTACTTCAGATAATCCCTCATACTCAAATGAATATGAATAAAACTCTCCTCCGTCCCCGTTGCTTTCGGTGAAGCTTTCAAGTTCCGTCTGCCCGAATTCATTCTGATGATACGTAAATTCATACTTCCTGAACACTTCATCGTTGTACGCAATATCAATTTTCTCAAGGCGCTTTACCAGCTTTGAGACAAATTTCCCCCTCCCGTCAATCCGCCGGTCCGGTCTTGTGCCGGAGGTTTCAAAGACTACACGGTACTTTCCCTCTTCCACGGTACTGCCGTCAGTCCAGCCGGAATACCGTATTTCTTTTAAACAGGTGTATTTGTTTGTCCCGTCATAATCGTATACATAGGTAACCGTGTTCCCGTTCGCGTCCCTCTCTTCCGTAAGATACCACGTATACACCTTTCCGTGGTTACTCCTCTCCGGGCCGATCCAGCCGTTTCCCTTTCCGAATATCTGTGTCTTTCCGCTTCTGTCCGTTACTTCCCAGTAATCAACTCCGTCTTCCTTTTTCCGGACTATTCTCCTGAAATCCTTCTCTACCCGGGAGCGGTACATCTTCGGGAAACCGGAGGATGAAGAAACACACACAAGTTCCTCTCCGCCAAGCAGGTACGTATCATTGCCGTCATACTTCGGCAGTCCGAAGCGGGTATCCGTTGTTATCGACGGAGCTGAAACATCAAATCCCCTTCCCATCCAGCTGTTCGGACTGTCACTGTTGTAGCTTAACGCAAGTGACGGCGCGGTATTTCCCCTCCCCCGGGGAATGTTCAGAGGGATCTGAAACGACGCGCTTCCCTGCGGTCCGGGGTTCAGCCCCTTAAGGCCCGCCACTCCCGAAGCGGGGTTTGCAGCTTCCAGGTTCTTTATGCTGTTTATGTTAAAGTCTATTTTATCCGGACTTTCGGGGCTCTTGAGCGTCGCGTTTATCATGTCGGTAAAGTGATCCGTCAGGCTGACAACAACGCCTTTTGTTTTATCTACCTTCACCCGGGGAAGTCTCTCCCATTTTCCGCTTCCCTCATTGTAGAAGTACGTAAACAGATTGCTCAGTGCCGCTTCCGATTTCAAAAGCGTTCTGTCAAAGGGAATTGAAACACGCAGATTCTTTTTAAAGTGAATCCCGGACGGTTCAAACCGCCACGAAACTGCTCCCGTTGTTACATTCTTCATTGTTTCATCAATGCGATAAGCCCCTGAAAGCTTTACAATGGTAATGGCTGTCTCTTTCGAAACCGCTCCTGCGGGTATTTCAAGAACAACGCCGTCATACTCAAGACGGCCTGGTTTATCCGGCTCAACCGTTCCGGAAACCATACCGGCAAGCATTCCGGATTTTGTCCCCTCCGCTGTCAGAGAACCTGGGATCAGAAGGGCGGAGAACATCATCAATACAATTACCGTTGTCCCTGCCCGGTTCATCCTACAGTCCCTCCGGATTATCCCTGAAAGTCACAATCACCGGTACTTCCGGAAAATCCTCCCTCGGTGAAACAACCACTATATATCCGTTTCTGCCGCCTGTATGATACGGTTCTTCATCATCACGGAATGTAACGGGACTCCCGCCGTTGAATACAAGCGAAAATTCTCCCGTCCCCGAATCAAGACTGATATCCACGACGTTTGTCCGGTTGTATCCGCTTAAAAGGTCCGACGATTCTTCCCACCCCTGTATTTCGGTAAACACGTTTCCGTCAAGTTCACCTATCAGGTATTCCTTCTTTATGTTTATTAAAACAAGGAGCATCGTACTGTCATGACTGCAGAATACAACTCCGTACCCCGCGTCTTCATTCCCGCTCATCTTGGAAAGCGTCACCTCCAGATGCGTAAAGGGACTGTAGAACGTATCCCCTT
>QNBL01000247.1 GCA_003641695.1 Spirochaetota bacterium | reverse complement strand
ATGTTTATGGCTGCATTCCTCGGAGTGTACGAAGGGCTCGTACCACTGATTGTTTTCATCATTCCTCTGGCCTATTCCCTGGGGTGGGATTCCCTTACCGGACTGGGAATGAGTCTTCTGGCCCTTGCCTTCGGGTTCTCTGCAGCGGTGACTAACCCCTTTACCATTGCAGTGGCTCAGAAAATTGCCGAACTACCTCTTTTTTCCGGAGCATGGCTCAGAGTTATATTCTTTGTAATAGTCTATTTTGTTGTTTATTTCTTTGTTTCCACCCATGCAAAAAAAGTTGAGAAGAATCCCCAGTCTTCTCCGGTATACAAACTGGACAAACCCCTGAAAGACAAACTTGAAGTACTGGAAGAATTCGAATCTTCCGAAGGGGATAAAGCAGCTATGCGGCGGGCATTAATCTGGTTTTCAGCATGCCTCTTTCTGGCCCTTGGTTTTGTTGTTATTTCATCTTTTATTCCAGGAATAAGTGACTATGCCTTTCCTCTCATGGGGCTGTTGTTTCTCATCGGAGGTGTAGGGAGTGGATTCTTTGCAGGCCTAAATGGAGGCCAGATTACCCGGATATTCGGCAAAGGTACCATTAACATTCTTCCTGGGATTATTCTTATCCTGATGGCATACAGTGTAAAGTACATAATAGACCAGGGTCAGATAACCGATACAATCCTCTACTCTGCCTCCCAAAAGATTGCCGGAGCCTCAGCAATCGGTGCAGTGTTTCTGATCTACGGACTTACCCTCTTTATGAACTTTTTTATCGGCTCCGCTTCCGCAAAGGCGTTTCTCATGATGCCGATTCTCTCCCCCTTGTCCGACCTTGTACACATTACCCGGCAGACAGCTGTTCTTGCATTCGATTTCGGTGACGGCTTCAGTAATATGATCTACCCCTCCAACGCCCTGCTGCTGATTGCCCTGGGGTTTACCGTCGTCAGTTATCCCAAGTGGATTAAATGGACACTGAAACTTCAAGCGGTGATGCTTGTAATTACCAGTATCTTCCTGGTTATTGCAGTAAAAATAGGATTCGGACCATTCTGACAGTTTATTGCTGTTTCCACCGGTTAAAAAAAGCCAAAGCTATCATCATAACACCGTTAGAATAGTGCTCCGTCCCCATCTTCTTCTGAACCTCTTCAACAGGAATCATATGAAAATGGATAAACTCATCGGCGTCCAGATTCTGTTTTGAGATCAGCTCAAGATTTAAAGCAGCAAAGGTGTGGGTAAGGTTGTTCATAAATGCGGGGTTTGGGGAAACAGAGCCCAAATTTATCATTTTCCCGGCCCTATAACCGGTTTCTTCAGTAAGTTCGCGGAAAGCAGCATTTTCTGGGGATTCACCCTCATCAACGATTCCTGCCGGAAATTCCAGGGTTATACTGCTGCTCCCATGGCGGAACTGTTCCACCATCAGGAAACACTCTCTCCCACTTTCATCCTTAAGCACTGGAATTACTGTTACCCAGTCTGGAGCATTAAGAACAAAAAAACTCCGCTCCCTTCCTACAGGAGAAAGTCTGCTTACTTCATATAAATCAAATATCCTGCAGCTGTTAAGCTTTTTCCGCTCAAGATCTTTCCAAATTAGTTTTCTGCTCATGCTTCCCGAGGATACAGGAAATTAGTTATTTATTCTATTCTCTATCCTTATCTTTTATTGATATCACCATTTTTTCTATAGAACAATTCGGCCCATATTATCTTTAGTACCTTGTTTGGCGGCCTTTCCATTATTCCCGACAACCCTTTCTGTAGGTAGAATATACCACTAAAAGGATAATCTGTCGGAAACCCAACAATACCAGCCTTAACCGGATTATTTGAAATATAAACAAACGTATGCAAATACTGTCGAAAATCAATAATTACTTTACTTTTAAACCTGTCATACCACACATGACCATGAAGATTAAATCTTCTATTATATGTCTGAGCAAATACACCCAGGATCCATCGCATTATTGCTGACAAACTCTCATTATTCGTGGGTTTCAAAATAAAATGAATATGATTATTCATTATACAGTAATTACTTATCTGGAAACTGTACTTCTGCTTGGCTCTTTTTAAAATAGTCATGAACATTTTCTTGATAAATATCGCCTGCAAAAGATATTCCTGTCTATTTATTCGGGCATATACATGATAACTAGCCCCTTCTTTCAATTCTCTTCGCTTCCTCATACTTCCTAATACAATATAAAATCCTTTTCTGCTTCAAACTTTATTTATTACTTGCTCCGTCCCTATTTTCTATTTTCTATTTTAATCTATAATGCTTGACGTATGGTAATTTTCCATTAGAATACTATTAATAAACGTTATCAAGAAGGACGGTACTTCCATGACAAAGCGGAACGTTGGATTTATTTCATTCAGAATTTCAGGTACAGATGGTGTTTCCCTGGAAACAAAAAAGTGGGCCGAGATCTTTGAAAGGTGGGGATACAGTAACTATTATATGGCAGGAGAACTCGATACTCCCGAAGAAAACTCTTTTATTGTGCCCGAAACTCATTTCAAGCACCCGGAATCAATACGCCTTTATAAACAGAGCTTCAACGGCACAGACACCCGTCCGAGACAACTATCCCGGGATATTCATGCCATGAGAGATACGCTTAAAGACAAGATATACGAGTTTATCGAAAAATTCAGCATTGATCTCCTTATTCCCCAGAATACACTTACCATTCCCCTTCACATTCCTCTTGCACTTGCTTTGACAGAAGTAATTGCTGAAGCGAATATTCCGGTAATTGCACATCACCATGATTTTTTTTGGGAAAGGAAAAGATTTTTAAGAAACTGTGTGTGGGACTATCTGAATGCAGCATACCCACCTCACCTCAACTCTATTCACCATGTAGTAATTAACTCCTCAGCCCAGAACCAGCTGGCCCTTAGAACGGGGATCTCATCTACCCTTATTCCGAATGTCATGAATTTTGAAAACCCCCATCCGCCCATAGATGAATATAACAGTAATGTCAGAGAGGAACTGGGAATAGGGGACGACGAATTGTTTGTGCTTCAGCCCACGAGGGTAGTTCAAAGAAAAGGAATTGAGCATGCAATAGAACTTGTTGCCCGTATGAAGCGTAAATCGGTTCTTGTAATAAGCCATGCATCGGGTGACGAGGGCTATGAATACGAGCAGCGGGTAAAGGAATTTGCCGAATTGTTAAAAATAAGGGCACTATTTGTTGATCATCGGATTGGAGACAGCCGTGGGACAACAAAAGATGGAAAAAAGATCTACACTCTGGAAGATATCTATCCCCATGCAGATCTTGTAACCTATCCTTCCCTGCAGGAAGGGTTCGGTAATGCATTTCTCGAAGCTGTATACTTCAAAAAACCCATTCTGGTAAATAATTATTCCATCTATTCTTATGATATAAAACCAAAAGGATTTGAAGCCATCGAGATGGATAATTTTATCTCTGACAAAACAGTGAGAGAGATGAATGCCCTGCTTGATGATCCGGATAGAATAAAAAAGATTACCGAGAAAAATTACGAACTCAGCCTCCGGTACTATTCATACACCGTACTGGAACATAAACTAAAAGAGATAGTTTCCAATATCTGGGGCAGATAAAGAGAATGCATATCACAATATTTCATTATCACTTGCTGCCAGGAGGTGTTACACAGGTAATACTATCCTCTGCAGTAAGTATACTGAAATATATCCCCGAAATAACCGGGATAACACTGGTAAGCGGGAGGGAAGAGAACACAGAAAACGTTCTTGCGGGTATAAGAAACAGAATCCCCTTAAGCATGAAAAAAGAGATCAAAGTCGAGATTGTTCAGGAATTGCAATATCTCTCCGAACAGAGCTCTATACCGGATACAAAGAGGATGACTCAAATTTTAACAGAGAGGTTTGCCCCCGGGGTTTGGTGGATTCATAACTTTCACCTCGGTAAAAACCCAGTCTTTACCAAATCCCTGCTTACCATTGCAGAGACCTGCAAGGATGTCAGGATGGTCTTACAAATTCATGATTTTCCTGAGTGCGGGCGTTTCCAGAACATAAACGCATTAGGGAGTTATATACACGGGCATCTTTATCCGCAGTCAAATAATGTAAGGT
>QNBL01000246.1 GCA_003641695.1 Spirochaetota bacterium | reverse complement strand
GCCCGCCGGACTTGCCTCCTGAGTCGGTGTAGTGTTCATATTCGCTGTCGTCTTCGATCCACCGCTCGGAGGCGGCAAAAGAAAACCAGTTCCTGACGTCCGTTACTTTTTGGGTCCATTTCTTATCGAGCTCCGACGTTCCTTCCCGCCCTTTAAATCTGTTTACTATTGCCTTAACCTGCAGAAACTTTTCTTCGGTGTACTGTTCGTTAACGGAGCCGGTAAAACTGCCCTCTGTACAGGCTTTGAGTTTCTGCCGGAAATCCCGTATGTCGGAATCATTGGAGGGGAGGGTTTCAAGCTTTATGTATCTGTCCTTGTTATATTCAATGGCTGCCATGGATCTGTTTATATGAGTTACCCGCTCTTCAATCTGCCGGTACTCTTTATTAAGCTGTGCCTGAAAACCAGCAATCCCGCGGATTGTGTTTTCATTCAACTGCCTTTTAAACCTCTCTTCGTATTTCGGAAGATCATCTGCTATAAGCTGATTAAGAAACGTAAGAAAATCCGGTCCCGCCTCTATGACTGCATCGAAATCCCTGGTCTCTATGGGATAATCCTTCCGGAAATCTGCCATGATTCTTACAATACTTTCAGATAAATTTTTTGCTTTTTTGTCAAGGGAATCTATTTTTGCCTGCAGCCATTCCCTGACTCTCTGCTGGTTCTTGTCGCAGTTTTCGACAGTTAACTGGAGTTCCGGCAGGGCTTCCCTGACAATCGGATCAACAACACTCTCAAGTTTTGCAATAGGTAAGCCGGAGTCTGAAATGATTTCTTTTTCGTCCTTCAGTTTTTCCAAAGCTGCACGGTTTCGTTCAGTAAGGGTGGTTATTTCAGAGCGCACTTTATCAAGATCAGCCTCGGCATGTTTTAATTTCGATTCCAGACTTTGGAGGCTTTTATTCAATGACTTGAGTTTGTCGGAGGTTTTTTCAAGTTCTGCAATCTCTGACTTTAAATGTTCAATACGATTGGCAGCAGGATGCCAGTTAATCTCTTCATAATCGTTATAATAGCCGATTCTATTAAGTTTATCTTTTTCATTTTCTCTCTCTTCAAGTTCCCGGTATATTGTATTAATAATGCCGGCTATTTCTGCCATGGATGCTTCAAGGTCTTTCTTTTGGGAGAGCAAGGCCTTGATTTTTTCCCTGTTTGACCATCCAAGAACATAACGGCTTCTGTCCTGGATATCACGGCGGTCATCTTTTTCATGCCGGGATGGGGATCCTTTTATCTGCCCTGATCGGGTAAGCCCCTTTGTAACCTTTCTGAACTCGTCCAGGTTTTTACAGCAAGTATAGTCAAACCGTCTGTGCAGCTGATCTTCCAGCCAGCCGCGGAAAGGAGAATCAGGTTTTACCCGCAGTTTTGAAGGGAGTAAATGAGTATCCAGCGGGTATATACTGTCGATTTTATCTTCGGTAACTTTGTAATAGACAAGACGGCCGCGCAGATGTGTTTTGTCAACCCATTCGGTAACCTTTTTGTAATAGGCGGCCGGAACGAGGAGTGAAAGTGCAAAACTGTGGAGGACCCTTTCTGCCGCTCCTTCCCATACGGATTCTTCTTCCTTAACCATGATAAGTTCACCGGCAAAGGGAAGCTCTTCCGGGAATACTCCCAGGGCTTCGCATAGATTATCCCTTATTCGTATCTGTGCGAGATTTATATTACTCCGCCTTTTTTTGAGGGATTCCACTTCCTCTGTAATCTGCCGGTGCTCGTCCTTTAATCCCTTGATGGAAACTTCCTGCTCGGTCCTCTCATTCTGGAGCTCTGCTGTTTTTTTACGGATACCTTCGAGTCTCACCTTTGCCTTGGTACGGTTATCTACAAATCCTTCACTGTCCTTTATCTGTGGGAGTTCAAGGGATTTGCAAAGATTTTGATAATCTTCAAATTTGGAAAGCCTTCTCTCTTTCTCATATTCTGCTGCTTTTTTATCGTTTTGTAACGATTCAAGACGGTCGCCGCCGTTTTCTGCGATAGCAAGTTTAAGTTCATCACGATCTGTTTGCAGGGAACTCCGGCGGGAGAAGAACCCGTCCTCTTTTATCGTAAGTTTCCTGATTTTGTCCTTTTGCTTTTCTATTCTTGTTTGCAAAAGACCGGCCTTTTGCGATGCAAACCAGGGATTCAGTCCGTCCCGGCAGAACCTCATATCTCCCCGTTCTTTTTCCACCGAATCAAGTTTTGCCATCTTTTCAGACAGAGGGGTAAGTCTTTCGATCTGATCTTTGGCCTTAAGAATTGCCTCGTGGGAGCGGTTAAGATCCTCAAAATGGTTTATAAGTTCTTCTATCCGGGGGGCTGTGTCAAAGGCTTCAAGCATGTGTTCCCGGACAAAGCCGGTTAAATTACCTACCGATTTAAGGGATACCGTCTGATGAAACAGCTCCAGGGCCTGATCGCTGTGCAGCCCAAAGCGGCGCCGGAAGGCTGCTCCGTAAGGAGGAAAGGTGTCAAAGGGGGGCTCGACATGTTCAAGGGTTTTAAGTTCCCTTTTAAGACGGGAAATATCCGCACCAAAGTTTGAAAAATGTTCTTTTATGGTGAGATCCCTGTCGGCAACTATGTAAAATCTTGACGGCTGCCCTTTGGTATCCTTCTGCCAGAAAACCTGAGCCAGGGTAACAGCCTGTCCATAGCCCTCATTAAAAAACGATCCAAGTATAACAGAATAGGAGTTCCTGTCCCTGAGGGCTACAGGTTTGGCTGAATATCCTCCATCGCTTCTTTCTGACTTGTAGTACCCTAAAACATAGGATTTAAGACTCCGCTCTTTGTATTCGGCGCCTGCAGCCTTATTGTATAAAACCCTGTTGGCGGGAACAAGCAGCGTAGTGACTGCATCGACAAGGGTGGATTTTCCTGAACCGATATCTCCGGTTAACAATCCGTTAAAACCGTTTAAGTTCAGCTCCCAGATTCTGTTATGGAAAGTACCCCAGTTGTAAACCTCAAGGCGTTTTAACCTGAATCCCGCAAGTGCATCGTCAGCGGAGAATTCGAATACTTTATTGGAATCACTCATCTGAAATATCTCCTGTATCCTGATTGCTCCTTCCATATTCACGGTATTCTTCAATTCGTGTATCAAATTCTTGCAGCCACTGTGCATCAACAAAGGCTTTGATTATTCTCTTTATCTCTATTTTTTCCTTTTTATCACCGAGAAACCGGATAAAGCCAAGTTCGTAAGCTTTCTGCAGCGCACTGTCAATCTTTCTTGTAAACTGGACCTCGTTGCTTCCGGAAACAAAGAAGGTTTCCATTATATTGATTATTTCCTGTTTGTCGATAATAAGACGTTCTTCTCCGCTGGACGCATCGTGTTCGGCAAGTTTACGCCTGAGCTGGGCAATGAGAAGGCTGACCGGATATGACAGCTGCCGGCGTATAATCAGCCGGGGGATTTCACTCTCTTCATTGTCCCTTTCCTTGTTTTTAAGGAACGCAAATCCTTCATCTTCGAAAAACAGAAGGTCCAGTCCGATTAGTGACAAATAATCCCTGATCTGCCCCTGATAATCAATAAGATCCTGCCATCTCTTTATATTGTCTTCCCTGTAGACAACTCCTTTCAGGAGTGCAACAAGAATACCGGGAAGCCGGTCACTGTTTTCCGTCATTATTATTCTTCCTTTGGAACATTATTCTTGGTATTGCTGCCGACCTTTGAGTCTTTTCATGATCTGTCCAATAAACTGTTTCCGATTCATTTTCATCAATAAAGGCAAACCTGCTTTCTTCTGCAATGGCAAAATATGTTATAAGCTCTGCGAGGCCTTCTTCGAGAGGATAATGCTCTATTAAAGTAGTAAGGCTTACCTGGTCTTCATATTCAAGGGCATTTGCTATATGGGCCTCAAGTTTCAGTTTATCAACAACTACCTGATTATACAGGGCAGCAGTATCGACGGTATCCCCGTCTCCGTCCAGTATTATGGAATCGATGGTGATTTTGAGGGGGGGAGAAAACAGAGGGCGTTCCATGGGAAGGTTAATGGATGGGCGGACACCGTCGATAAGCATGAAAACCGGTTTTTGAGGGGGAGATTCCCTGATTTCCAGGGATTTTTTGTCTATATCGTCCAGGATTTTTACTATCCTTTTGTTCTCATAATAGCTGCGGTCGTCAAGGAAACGTCTGAGCTGTTTTGAAAGTCGTGCAACCATCCGCTGAGTCTGCTC
>QNBL01000245.1 GCA_003641695.1 Spirochaetota bacterium | reverse complement strand
TCCAGAATATATACACTGAACTTACCCAGCTTCCCTTCTGTTATTGTGTTAACTTTATAGTCCTCTGCAAGGCTCAAAACCCTGAAGTCGGAGTGTTTGGCATCTGTTCCTCCGAAGGAATCCTTCATGGAAGTATGGTTAAACTTTCTACTCTCCGGATCATAGAACCAGAGGTTATCGTCCACCCTTAAATACCCCTGCCCTTTTTTCGATTCAGGTTCCAAAAACAGCATAAGGAACATATCCTTGTCATCCCGGCGGAACTGCTGTACTTTCATTTTCTCAACCCCCTTCTCGGGGTCCTCTGATATCATGGTCATAACAGCGGAAAAATCGGTGGATGTAAAGTTTCTCGATTCATCTATTTTATTCAGAATGTCATGGGCTTCATCCACTGTCAGGGCACTCAGCCCCGCCGCTCCTGCAGTCAGCAGGACGGTAAATACTACCAAATATAGTGCTTTATTTCTCATACTAATACTCCTCTACTAATATTGCGTTCTTAAGGCATCGGCCACTTTGAGCCGTGCTGCCCTCCGTGCCGGAAGATACACCGAAACAAGTGTCATTCCGGAAAGGATAACAACAACCTTCATAATTCCGGAGAAAGTTGTTATAAAAAGAAGATGCCGGTTCAACAGAAAAAATCCGAGGGATGATTCCGGCTTAAAGGCAATTGCCCCTACCCCTGAAGATATAATCAGAGCAATAACAAGACCAGCCAGCGCTCCTGCAAGGGACAGAAACAGTGCTTCGAAAAGAAAGATATTACGTATATCCTTCTTGTGCATTCCGATTGCCCGGAGGGTTCCTATTTCCCTGGTTCTTTCAATAAGCACCATCCGGAAAGTGTTTAACAGCCCGACCATTGTTATGGTAAGAAGGATAAGGAACAGCGTCAGTGCTACTGCATTGAGAATATTGATCATCTGAAGGACCGGTTCCATGACATCGTTCAATGTTGATACAGAAAATTTTGTTCCCTCCCAGGGGTCTTCTGTTTTAGTCGAGCCCCCCATGAAGAAGCCCATTGATTTCTGATGGGCATTATTTTCGGTATCCTTCTCATCGGGAACATCCACAAGGGCAATCCGTTTGAGTTCTGAGGTAAGGTCCGCTGCCACTGCTTCCATTCGGTGAATATCCTTAAGATAAAGATTCACATACTGGTATTCTCCCTCTCCAAGACCTAACAGGTTTCCAAGGTATGCAATGTCAGCATATCCGGCACTGACAAAAGAAAAGCCGCTGGTATCCTTACTTATGGCACCAACAACGAAATCGCCGACATTCCTTTGTCCGGTAACAGTGTCAAAGCGCAGGAGCACTGTTTCACCTGCTTTGACTCCAAGTTTTTCAGCAACTGTTTCCGGAATAATAACCGCTTTGGGGTCTGACAGTGCATCGAAGGAGCCTTCCTTGAGTATCAATGTCTTTTCTAGAAGTCTTTCCTCTTCCCAGTCGACACCGTACATAAGCATCCGGGTACTTTTGGATCCAAAAATAATCTCACTCTGTCCCGCCTGGGCACGGACATGAATTTCTTTGATATCATCCTTTACTTTCTCCAGAGCCTGATCCAAAGAAGCTTTATCTCCTATGGCATGAACGATCTTCCCGCTGGAAGTAACCTCCATTCCGTTTATATACACATGTCCTCCCATGAGGGATGTGAAATTTTCCTGAATCGTTTCGGTAAGTCCTGCAGTAAAGCTGTTTAAAAGGATAATTATCATGACACCGAAGGTTATTGCACTCCCAAGAAGTATGCTCCGTTTTTTCTGACGCGTTATGTTCCTGAGTGCTATTTTTATTACATTGCTGCTCATACTTAATTCTCTCCCATTGCTTTAACAGGGCTAATTTTCAATGCAACCGATACCGGATAAAGACTTGCAAAGATCCCGATCCCGCTGACAATAATCAGCGACATAACAACCGCCGATACCGAAACAACGGGATGAAACACTTTCCCTCCCATAAGAACCTGGAGGAAATTATTCGTAGCAGTAAAACCCACCTTTCCTAAAACCGCTGTAATAATAATACCGGCAGCTGCTCCGACAAGTCCGAAAATCAGGGTTATCAGAAGGGTTTCAAGCGTTATCATTGACCGGACAAAGGATTTCCTTGCACCAATGGCTCTCATGGTCCCGATCTCTCCGATTCTTTCAGTTACAGAAATCACCAGGGTGTTCATAATGATAATTACTCCGACAACAGCTATTATCAGTATGAGAAGGTTAAACACAATTTTCAACGTATTTGACATTTTGGCTATTGCCCCGGCCCCTTCCAGCCATGAATGAGCTTTTGCATCAATTCCATTTTCAGTAAACCAGTCATTCATTTTGTTAATTGCCCTGGAGGGATTTACTCCCGGGGCGAGTTTTACAACGAGATACTGCCAGGAATCAGGATCAGTCTCCCGATATAGCTCCCGTTTGGATGTATCCCCGAGAATCGACAGGTAATCAACATCACCGGTTTCTTCCGCCGTATCGGATACAATTCCGGAAGTTTCTTCTGCATCACCGAAAAGAGAGTTTTCATCTATCTGCCCGAGAAGCTGCTTTTCATTTTGACTTAAGTTTGCTTCACTGGCCTTATTCTTCAGCATTCCGTTTATAATCCGCATATTTGTAAGATCGAGAAAAGAAAGAAGTCTCAGCTGAGGGGAATCGTTTTTAAAGTGAAAGATTCCCTTGACAGTAACTTCTCTTATTTTTGTACCGGTTAAATTGTTAATCCCGGTTAAAAGAATCTTGTCCCCAACTTTTATTTCGGCACCGCCTTCGTCAATAATCCGCTTTATTGTATCAGAAGAGAGAACAATCCCCTCCTCCCCCTCTTTAAGGAAAGCCCCGTCTATAAGGTCAATATTATCCTTGAAAACACTACGGTATCTCTCCGGATCGAAGCTGAATATCAGGGAGAATCCCTGATCGTCTCCGTGACGGATACCAACAGCCCCGGCAATCTGGGGGTTAAAGGAATCCACAAACTTCTGCGAAGTAAGATACGATTCTATCTCCGGTTCTCCGGGAATAAGGGGTATTGTAGAATCGGGATCGCTCATGATACCGTCCATAAACATGGATGGGTTTTTCAGATCCGAGGAGGTAATAACGATATCTCCCGTAAAATTCTCAATGTATGTTTTCCGTAATCCCGCCGTGGCACTGTCCATAAACGAATTTCCCACTACAAGGAGCAGGATACCGAGGGCAATAAGAATCCCTATGATCAGTGTTTTTGTTTTGTGCTTCCAAATGTTTCTATATGCTATTTTTAACAGTACATTATCCATAATTATCCTCTGGAATTGGATTCGATGGTGCCGTCTTTCAGCCGGATAACATGATCGGCAATATCAACTATTGTTCTGTCATGGGTTGAAAAAATAAAAGTTGTACCAAATTCCTTGTTCATTTTTTTCATCAGCTCGATTATGTTCTCTCCTGTTTTTGAATCAAGATTAGCAGTAGGTTCATCGGCAAGAACAATGACCGGCTTTGTTACCAGAGCCCTGGCAATTGCAACCCTCTGCCGCTGTCCGCCCGAGAGTTCGTTCGGTTTATGATCCCGCCACTCTTCAAGACCGACCTCTTTTATTAAATAGTCGATCCACTCTTTCCGCTGCTGCTTGTCACCTTTATTTTTTCCAAGAAGCACGGGAAACTCTATGTTCTCATAAACGTTCAAAACCGGTATCAGATTAAAATTCTGGAAGATAAACCCTAATACATCATGACGGAGATCGGTTATCTGTTTATCCTTCAAACTACTTGTCACGGTATCTTTTATCTTTACCGTTCCTTCGGTGGGTGTATCTATACATCCAATCATGTTCAATATGGTAGATTTACCTGATCCCGAAGGACCCGCAATTGAAACAAAATCCCCGGCCTCAATCCCGAAGGTGACCCCTTTTACGGCGTGGACTTCGGTTTTACCCAGGGGATATATCTTATGTACGCTGTCAAGCTCTATTAATGACATGCTTCCTCCTTATACAGTTGTTATGGGTAAGATAATAAAATCGGAGAAGTAATTCAATTAACAGTGTATTAAGTGATATAACAGAATGTTATTTTAAATGCTATTTTTTAAAGTAGAAAAAATACTACTCTTTCCGGGGGAATCATTTGTTATTATTGATGGAGTATCACTAATGCTGTATAATAATATCCTATCCTAGAGTTTGAGGGAATAATGCAGCAGGAAGGAAGCAATAAAACTGTTTTAATTATAGATGACAACG
>QNBL01000244.1 GCA_003641695.1 Spirochaetota bacterium | reverse complement strand
TCTCCGGCATCCTGCCATTCAAGAGAATTACAATTAACGGCTGTGTCCAACATACTAAGCCTCCTGTTTCAATGGTAGTATGAAACCATCCAAAATGCAAGAAAAGAAAGAGACAGCCGCCAGGGGCTGTCTCAAAATTGATTCATGGTCTCAACTTATGTCAGATCTTCAAGAGGGTTGTTTTCGGAAACTTTTTGTTTCTTTAAACTTCTTGGAAGAACGATATTCAGAAAGATTGCTGTTAGTCCGCCGGTTGTAATAGCAGAACCAAAAATCTGTTTTACGATGGAGGGCATTTGGGAAAGTATTTCAGGTCTGAAGGATACGCCAAGTCCCAGTCCCAGGGAGATTGCAATAATGAGCATTCCCCGGCGGTCAATAACATTGGATGCAATAATTTTTATACCTGCTGCAGCTACGGTACCGAACATGATGATTGTTGCACCCCCGAGTACTGAATTGGGAATAATTGAGAAGACACCGCCTATTATTGGGAATATCCCAAATACAACAAGGAGTCCGGAAATCCAATAACCGACAGTCCGGCTTGCCACACCTGTCATCTGGATAACACCATTGTTCTGACTGAAGGTAGTATTCGGGAAGGAGTTGAAGACTGCTGCTATTGCAGAGTTCACTCCGTCTCCAAATACGCCGCCTGAAATTCTTTTAATATATAGATCACCTTCAATCGGCTCACCGGAAACCATGGATGTCGCTGTAAGGTCTCCAATGGATTCCACCGTGGTAATCAGGTAGAGAAGGGCCATGGGAATGACGTGTCCCCAGCTTATATGAAAGCCGAATCGGAAGGGTATGGGAGCGGCGAAAATGCCAAGGGATCCGATTTTATCAAAATGTACAACACCCATAAAAGCTGCAACGATGTATCCGATAATCAGACCGAAAACAATAGCTCCCATTCTGAACCATCTGTTTGTACTGCGGTTGAAAAGTATTATGGAAACAAGCACAATTCCTGCCAGAATGAGATTCTGTGAACTTGCAAAGAACTCTGGTTTGTTATCCAGCAGCCACTGGCCTCCTCCGATATCGGTAATTCCGACCCGGATAAGGGATAAACCGATAAGGGTAACGACTATACCGCTGACGAGGGGAGTAATAATCTTTTTTAAAGCAGGGATGAATCTGCTGAATATCATCTCTACCGGTGAACATATAAGTGCTACGCCAAAGATTGTTCCCAGGGCTTGTTCAGGAGTTCCTCCTGCAGCTTTAACGGAAAGTCCAATACCTATTGAAAGGCTTAAAAAGGTGAAACTTGTGCCCTGAATACTGAGTAAACCTGATCCTACAGGGCCGAATTTCCTGATCTGAATAAAGGTTGCTACCCCGGAAACGAAAAGGGCCATGCTGATAATATAAGCCTTCAGTTCCGGTGTCAGTCCCAGTGCTCCCCCGATTATAAGCGGCGGAGTGATGATCCCAATAAAAATTGCCATAAGATGCTGCAGGCCGGCAACAAAAGCCTGAGGTGCGGGCGGTTTGTCGTTAAGACCGTAAATCATGTCTGTCCCATTGTTCATTGATTGCTCCTTTTGGATAATATATTATTATTATACTATGAATTGTACGTATGTCAAATAAAAAATAATTCAATTACATTAATAGTTGGAAAGTTTATTGATGATAATGTAAAATATATCTTTACTAAATGAAGAAATGTTATATAATGATTTTGAGGAGAAGTATGGCAGATCTAAAAGTTAACGGAAAAATGGTTAGTGTTTCAGAGGAAGATCTTGAGAAAAGTCTTCTGGATTATATACGGAATACACTGCTGCTTACAGGAACCAAGAATGGCTGCAACATTGGAGTCTGCGGTGCATGTACCGTACTGGTCGACGGAGCTGCAAAACGGTCCTGTAAGGTAAAGGTATCATCTGTAATAGGAAAAGAAATCCTGACCATAGAAGGACTTGAGAATGCGGACGGCACCCTGCATCCTCTTCAGCAGGCGTTTGTGGATGCCGGGGCAATTCAGTGTGGTTTTTGTACCCCCGGAATGGTCATGAGTGCCTACAGTCTTTTAACAAAGGATCCTCACCCCTCACGGGAAAAGATAAAAAAGTCTCTTAGCGGAAATCTATGCCGGTGCACCGGATATCAGCAAATCTTTGACGCAGTTGAACTGGCATCTGAAGAGCTGAACTGATCCTTTTTGTTGAATCCCTTTCTCTCATGCTTTATACTTGAGGAAGGTGGATCTGATGAAGAATAAAAAATCTCTCATTAATAAATTCGTATTTAATTTTGAATATCTGCGGGGTGAAACCGGTTTGTTCGATAGATTCATCCTTCGGCTTATAAAAGCATTTATTGTAATCAGTATTATAGTCGGAACAATTGGGCTTGCCTTCGGTTGGAAGATAGCTCCTGTTTCTGCCGGAGCTACTCTGGCAGGGCTGCTTGTTGCTTATGGTTTTTTAAAAAAGGGGATGAGGGATATTGCATCGGTTATAATTCTGTTTATTCTTGTTTCTGTTATATTTATAAATGTTTTTCTGGGCGGCGGTATTTACGATGACTCTCTTTTCCTGCTTCCCGGTGTTATTCTTCTATCAAGTATCCTCTTACACCACCGGACTTATTTGATTTTTTTACTTTTAATTCTTGCAGCATTTCTTGCAACTACTTACGGGTCCTTTGTTTTATACGGTAAAATTCCGGATAAGAGCGGCAGCATAGGTGATATATGGATAACCTTTATCTTTCTTGTGCTGACTATTTTTGTTATTAATTTCTTTACCGCTATGCTTCTCCGTTTAACTGAAACAGCTAAGGAGAGCGAAGAGAAATTCAAGGTTCTGACCGAGGACACCAAGGTTGGTATCTTTGCCTACTCTCAGGAAGGAAAGTTTTTCTACGCAAATAAGCAGATGAGCCGGTTATTGAGGTACACCAGGCAGGAACTGCTTGCAAAGGATTATCTTGATTTTGTGTATCCGGAAGACAGAGAGATTGTTGCAGAAAGAGCCCGGAGGGGTCTGGATGGTAGGGATGTTATTAATGGATATGAGATGAGAGTAGTTCTTAAAGATGGCAGTATCAGATGGGTATACCTCACCGCAAACAGGGTGAATATTGCAAACAAAGCGATTGGAGTTGGAGCAATATTTGATATTCAGGACAAGAAAATGCTGGAGCAGCAGTTACTCTCTGAAAAGGAACTTCTTGATGTTACGCTTGGGAGTATAACTGACGGGGTTATTGTCATTGATAACGAAGGGAAGATATCTCTTGTCAACAATGCTGCAGAGAGGATTCTAGAACTAAACACCCCTCTTCCTGAGAGAACTGAGCTTGATACAGTTATTCCGGAACTCAAAATTAACGGTACTGTAAGAAACAGGCTTTTCTCCTATATCAGAGATATTACCGATAAAGATCAGGAAGACAGAAATTTCCAGGGAAGTATAAAGGGGCACGATAATTCCGAAAAGATTCTTGTATTCTCGGTTGCTCCCTTGAGGGAAGTGAACAAGGCCATTGCCGGGGAAGTCCTTGTTATAAGGGATGTTACCCGGGAAAGGGCTCGTACGGAAAATCAGGAAAGAATTGACAGGCTGGAGGCTTTGGGGCTTCTTGCAGGGGGAATTGCCCACGATTTCAACAATCTGTTGACCGGTATTATGGGAAATATTGATTTACTTTCCCTGCATTTAAAATCAAGCGGGAATGAAAAAATAAGACGGTGGCTGACAGATGCCCGGAAAGCTTCGGAAAGAGCAGGAGGGTTAACCGGTCAGCTGCTTACTTTTTCCAGGGGAGGAATCCCTGTTAAACAGGCAATCTCCCTTGCCCAGTTGGTTGAAGACACCGTTTCTTTCGTCTTATCCGGATCTGCAGCATCCTTTGATGTCTCGTATCCCGAGGATTTATGGATGATCAAAGCGGATTATAATCAGCTGTCGCAGGTTATGCAGAACCTTGCTCTTAATGCACTGCAAGCCATGGGTGAGGGTGGAGGACGTATCGAGATAACCCTCAAAAATAAATTGAATTATGTTGATTATCACTATCCCTCTTTTACACTGCCATCCGGCAGTTATGTAGAAATTGTTTTTGCTGATAATGGAAACGGAATTGATCCGGATTCTTTGTCAAAGATATTTGATCCATATTTTACCACAAAAGCTACAGGGCATGGACTGGGGCTGGCAACGGTATTCTCCATAATCAGACAGCATGAAGGATTTGTGAGTGTTGAATCTGATCCCGGTGAGGGTACGGTTTTCAGGATTTATCT
>QNBL01000243.1 GCA_003641695.1 Spirochaetota bacterium | reverse complement strand
GTCTATGGATGAATAAGGAGCAGGTTCTTTCGCCAGAATGTATACTTCCTGAGTGAGGTGCAAAGCCTTTTCAACAGTCCGTTCCAGCAGAGTCTTTCCCTCATGGACAGCAAATGCCTTATCGCTGCCGAATCTTCTGCTTCCCCCGCCGGCAAGTATTCCTGCTACAACGCCGCCCATGTTACCTCTGCTTTGAAGCTGCAAGCTCCTGTTCGTCTATATCCACAGCATCCCAGGGATAACAGATCCATTCATCTTCGAGAATTTCTCCTGCAAAATACCCGGCAACCCCTTCAGGAATAACGCCTCTTTTCTCTTTCTTTTTGTTATGCAGAACTGCCACAACCATCTCTGACGGTTTATGACTCAGCAGCTCCTTAAGACAGTATTCCAGAGTTACCCTGGAGTCATCAACCTCATCAACAAGAAGTATTTTTTTATCCTTTAGCTTTGTTTCGACCTCATCAATCCACTGTATCTTTTCCGGAGCCGCTTTCGGCTGATTGTTTTCGTCATAGTAAGAGAGTCCTACGGTAAGGATAGGCCTGCTGATAAAGGTTTTAAGAATTCGTGCAGGGATAAAACCCCCTGTTCCGATGGCAACTATTACATCCGGAATAAAACCGGAAGACTGTATTTCCGTTGCCAGTTTTTTTACGGTTCTGTGTATATCATTATAGGTAAAATAATGCTTCTCTACTTCTTCCATACTATTCTCTCTTTATCAGCTTATATTTAGTAACAAGATAGTAGACTAAGAAACTATTTTCAAGTATTTATGATTATATTAGAAGTAAAGAGGTGTAAAATGGCATATATTAAATCAGCTTTGGAACTTGCAATGGAAAAAACGGAGGGACTTAAAACAGATCCCGGAGCAGTAAGGATAAAGGAAATCAAAACCGAAGGCAGAAGAGCTGCTTCAGCTTTTCTCAACGGTACGGAGGATTCATCGGAAGAGCTTCTTGCCGTATTAAAGAAGTATAAAAAAAATGAACGGGACGCATTTAAAGAAGGGGTGATCATCACCTTCCTTTCTAACATTATCCTCCCTAAAATATCGGTCCAGGAGGATAGAATCGGCAGGATTACTTCAGGAATAAAGGCTGTCTCAAAGGACAAAAACCGGGTTGAAGCATTTATGGAGCAAATCAAGGAGTTCTTTTCCAAGTATCTGGAAAACAGAGAAGAGCTGATCCAGGCGGCAAAAGATCAGTACATGCCCAGGCTGAAGCAGAAAGAGCAGGAACTGGAGCAGCAGACAGGACAGAAAATCGACCTCTCCCCTGAACAGGATCCTGAGTTTATGGAGTTCCTGAACCAGAATATTTCCAGACTGGAAGCTCAGTACACTCAGTCCCTGAATCAGGCTAAAGAGGAATTAAAAAGGTTTATCGGGTAAAATACCTGTACCATTGCGCCGGAATGGCGGATACCGGAGTGATATACCCTATCTGACTGGAATCTTCTCCAATAATAACAGTCGGGATTCCTACCAGATTGAAGTAGACATCGATAACTGCACCGCCGGAGCTTCCTCCGTTTATCTCGGTATCGGTTTTTATATAGGTTCCCATCTCTGTGGTTTCAAACCCGCTTACTATCCCTGTAGTAAGCGATACAGACGCTCTCGACCCGGTTCCTCCGACTCCCGGGTATCCCAGTATCGAAATCGGCTGGCCTATTTTAACTGAACTGCTTTTTCCGATCGGGAAATAGGAGAAATCGATTGAAAAAGGAAGGGGCTGCCCGTAAAGACCGCTTTCGATTTTCAGTAAAGCCAGGTCAGAGTCCGGGTTGTAGTCGACAAGCCGTGCTTTAAAGAGCTCTTCAGGGGGTTCGTTATAAGAACGATTGACAGCAATATAGATATTCCCCGAGGCCTGTTCGTTGAAATTCTTCACAACATGCCAGTTTGTCAAAATATACCCATCCCTGCTTACAAGACATCCGGATCCCTTGCCTGCTTCGGCAATTACCTCGACTGTAGCAAACAGTGCATTTTCCTGCTCATCCTGAGGAGGCGGAAGGTTACTAATACGTGACAGGGCCGGCGGCGGAAGTGATTTTAATCCTGCTGTAATAGTGAATTTCTCTTTATAATCAGAGGCTACCTGATCAAATACGGTTATATAGTACATTCCCGGCGGAAGAAATCCCTTATCACTGTTTCTTATAATCAGGGATTCCTTTCCCAGAAGGGATTCTCCAATGTAGTCATAGTTTTTCAGAGTTACAATCTTCTTTTCATATCCTACCAAAAGATCAATATCGGAGATGGTATCCGAAATATCCACCCTGAAAAATTGCGTTCTCTTCGGAATATTAAAAGCATAGACTGCAGCCATCCCCTTCTCGGGGTACAGAACTCCGCTTACTGTCTCGCTGGGCTTCAATACCGCCTCAATATTAACCTTACGTTCCTTTTCCTCAATCTTAAAGGGAACCGCAGTTACCCTCCTGTGCTTTACCGCCGGAAAGACATCTCTCTGGTAAGCGACATCGATAAAGTAGGTTCCGTCAGAAAGAATCGGTTCTGAAAGCCGTGTCAGCACTATCTTTTCATTATAACTGTCCGTAGAAGCTGCGTAGTCAACATCGTCATAATTCTCAATCTTCTCTCCGTACTTGATGAACATATCCAGATCTGCCGGAGCTCCGGAAAGATCAATCTCTACAGCATACGTATCCGGTTTGACCTGAAAGGTAAATGTTTCATAATTTTTAACACTTAATTCCAGCTTTCCCTCTGTTACGGTACCGGGGATAAGTTTTCTGACAGTGCTCTTTTTTTCCAATGCAAAAAGAGAATTGAATGAAAATAGCAGGATTAAAGCAATAACTATAATTTTCGTAAAATGTTTCACCGGGATTCCTTGTTTCTAAAGATTATGAAAAAAGATATCACAAAAAAAGATATTATCAAAGAGAACTGCTGAATATTGTTGCATAAGATTTTCCATTATCCTATAACTATATAAACACTACTATACAAGGAACAGTTATGGCAATAGAAAGAACTTTTGCAATGCTCAAACCCGGAGTACTGCAGAGACGTCTTGCAGGAGAGATCCTCACCAGACTGGAAAAGAAGGGCTTTAACATAATAGCCCTTAAGCAGGAAAAATTAAGCAACAAGCTGGCCGAAAGGCACTACGCAGAACATAAGGGTAAGGATTTTTACGAACCCCTTTTAAAATATATGACATCTTCTCCGGTCATAATGATGATTCTTGAGAGAGAGAATGCGATAGCCGCTTTGAGGAAGATGGCAGGACCTACCGACGTCAACGAGGCGGCACCGGGAACAATCAGGGGTGATTATGGTGTTATAACACGTCATAATCTGATTCATGCTTCCGATTCCATGGAAAGTGCAAAGAGGGAAATGAATCTGTTTTTTTCTGAAGATGAAATTACCCCATTTGAAGACGGGAATGAACGATGGTATTAAAAAGAAAAAAGAAAAAAGTAGGTGTTATAAGTGCTGGAGCCTGGGGAACTGCAGTGGCAAAATCCATTGCCGAAAAGGGATACCCGGTAAAAGTCTGGGATTTTATGGAAGATGTAGTAGATGAGATAAATAACGCTCACCGCAACACCCGGTACCTTCCCGAAGTTGATCTTCCCCGTAATCTTACAGCTTCAACGGACTTGTCAGAAACAGCAGGAAACACGGACTTCCTTATACTGTCAACCCCCTCTCTCTACATTCTGAACATAGTAAAGCAGCTCATTCATATACCGAGCATTCTGGAGGGTAAAACAACCATAGGAGTGCTGACAAAGGGATTTATAGACACCGACAGAGGACCGTCCCTCATAATTCCGGCTCTGGAAGACTATCTTCCCGGCTTTTACAAGGGGAAGCTTGTATACATTTCCGGCCCCAGCCATGCCGAAGAGGTTGCGAGAAGGAAACTTACCG
The DNA here is from genome assembly GCA_003641695.1 of Spirochaetota bacterium. Lineage (GTDB taxonomy): Bacteria > Spirochaetota > Spirochaetia > B11-G9 > B11-G9 > B11-G9. Next base: position 352 of record QNBL01000243.1, on the reverse strand, counting down.
GCTTGATTGCTGCATCGGAAAACGGTAAAAATGCAGTAAAGATGAAAAACCTCCTGAGCTGTGAAAGCCTTCTGGTTTATCCTTCCCTTGACGTAACAGGGGTACAGACTGCGGCAGCTGTAAAAAACGTTGTAGCCATTGCCTTCGGAATGCTCGATGCGCTCATGGACGTATCGGATTTGTTTGGGGACAACTCGGAATCTCTTCTTTTGGCAGCCGGCCTGAACGAAATACAGAAACTCGGTACCGCCCTGGGCTCGAAACATCCTGATACCTTTACGTCCATTGCTGGAGTAGGAGATCTTGATGTAACCTGCAGGAGCCGCTACGGCAGAAACCGCCGCTTCGGCAG
>QNBL01000242.1 GCA_003641695.1 Spirochaetota bacterium | reverse complement strand
TCAACAGTTATAACTCCGTCTTTTCCAACCTTTTCCATGGCACTGGCAATTTCATCGCCGATTTCCCTGTCATTGTTCGCGGAGATAGAAGCAACCTGAGAGATTTCTTCCTTATCCTTGATCTCCTTTGCCATTTTCTTGATTTCGGCAACAGCATCTGCTACAGCCTTGTCAATTCCCCTTTTGATGCCCATGGGATTAATCCCTGCAGCAACACTCTTCATTCCCTCTTTAGTGATGGAATATGCAAGTACAGTTGCAGTAGTTGTTCCGTCACCGGCTACATCATTGGTCTTTGTCGCTACCTCTTTCAGCAGCTGAGCCCCCATATTCTCATAGGGATCTTCAAGTTCGATCTCCTTAGCAACAGAAACACCATCTTTAGTAACTGTTGGAGCTCCGAATTTCTTGTCGAGAAGTACGTTTCTTCCCTTTGGTCCCAGAGTAACCTTCACAGCATTGGAGATCTTCTCCACACCTGCCGATAGAGATCTTCTGGCCTCTTCGTTGAAAAGAAGTTGTTTCGCCATCTTATTCACCTCACTAACAAAATTTTATCAATTTAATGGATTGATTAATTAATTTCTGAATGAAAGATACAAATACTTTCGCCGATCATCAACAAAAAAATGAAAAAAAATAATTTTTTCATTCCTCCGATACATCCCCTTTCAGACCAATCTCCTCAGCCACGGTCCTCATCCCCATTATTGTATCGGTAATGAGGCTGCTAAGCTCCACTCCGAGGTCCTCAGCGCCCTTTTCGATCAGCTCCCTGTTAACCCCCGCGGAAAACTGTTTTGCCTTCCATTTTTTCTTTACCGACTTGGCTTTCATGTCCAGAACACTTTTGGAAGGTCTTACAAGGGCGGTTGCCGTAATAAGTCCCGTAAGCTCATCAATTGCAAAGAGAGTTTTTTCCATTAAAGACTCCGGCTTAATATCTACACAGATTCCGTAGCCGTGGCTCTGCACAGCTCTTATATACTCATCCGGCCAGTTTTCAGCTTCGAGTATATCCTTTACCTTTATACAGTGCTGATCGGGATACATATCGTAATCCAGATCGTGAACCAGGCCGACGATCCCCCACTTGTCCGCGTCTTCACCGTGTTTCCCGGCAAAATAACGCATAACCCCTTCCACCGCCAGGGCATGTTTGATTAAATTCTCCGATTTTGTATATTTCTTTAAAAGTTCGAATGCTTCTTCTCTATTTGGTATGCTCATATTCTCTCCTTTCCGCTTAATATGACTCATATATCGCATACTGTCAATTTTGATTATAGTTTTTGAATTCCATGGGAATTTGTGTTATCTATATTTCATCAATATTCTTTCAAGGAGCCGTAATGAACCGCATGCATCATGTATTACTCAACCTTTTTATTTTTTTATGTACACTGTCAGCAGCATCAGCACAGGAGATTACAATTCTGGTGAACCCTTTTGCAAACAACAGCAACCCTAAATATGACTGGATATCCGAAGGAATGAATGCCACTGCAATCTCGGACCTGTCAAAGGTGGATTCCGTACAGGTCATATCCCAGAGGGAGCGGGACAGTGCTATGGAAGAGCTCAAGCTATCTCTATCAGGACTGATAGACGAAAATAAGGCTCTTGAAATCGGTAAATGGCAGGGAGCGCAGTATATATTGTCAGGATCATACCAGGTAGCTGGAAACCGGATAAGAGCCAACGCAAGAATGATAGATATAGAAAACGGTACCGTCGTAATATCCGTAAAAGAAGACGGCACGATTGACAGAATATTCGAGTTTCAGGACGGAATAATATTATCGCTTCTAAATGAAGCCGATAGAATCAATCTGGGAGGAGCAGATTGGCATTCTGCTTTGCAGGACTATAAAATAATATCTCTTACTGCTTCCAGGCCTGAGTTTTCCGCCTATGAAGAGTTTTCCGCAGGATACAGGCTACGGTCGATAAACCCTCCTAAAGCTCTTGAACATTACCTAAAGGCTCTGGAAATAGAACCGGATTATCCAAATGCACTGATCGCGGCAGGGTCTGCGGTTATATCTGTCAGCAGGGACTATGAAAAAGGGCAGGAATACTATAGCAGAGCAAAAACCATTATTGCTTCCGAAGGAGATGAAAACACAGCCCGGATGGCTGAGCTGCTCATTGCGGAGGCACATCTTGCAGTTCAGCTGAATCAGTATCAAAAAGCGGAGGACTTTCTTGATGCAGCTGCCGGAATACTGGAGATTATCGGCGGACATAATCTTATCCGTTCATCCCTGGAATACAGATACGGAGAGCTTTTTGCAGCAAAAGGCAGTTATACATCATCACTGTCACATTACCAGAAAAGCTCGGAACTGCAGAATGTACCGGAAAACCGGTTTTCTCCGAACCTGGTCAGGATTTCCATTGCCCAGGGGCAGACCCTGAGAAAAGCGGGAAAACTTGACAGTGCCATAAAAAAATACGATGAGACCGCCGCATACATTAAAAAGTACAGCAAAACCGGAAGTTATCTTTACGCGGATCTCATTTTTAACAGGGGCACCGCTTTTAAGGAAAAGGGTCTTACCGATAAAGCCCTGCGGGATTATCTTGATGCAAGAGACCTATACCGTAAACTCGGGTTAGACTGCAGCACCAACTATTTTATCTTCCTGGGTAACCTCGGCGGATTGCTCGGGATGAAAAAAGAATGGGAAAAAGCTGCCGAAGCTTTTAGGGAAGCTGTCCGGATTGCGGAAAAAACCGGAGACACCAAAAATCCGGATTATCCTGCATACATATATATGGAAGGCCTGTGCCTGTATATAAAGGGAGACCGCCAGAAAGCAGGGCCTCTTTTCAGAAAATCCTATAATATATTCACTGATCTGAAATTATACGGTGATACAAGAGACAGTGCTTTGAAATATGCCCGGGAAACCGGTTATTAGCCGGGAATTCAAACTAATCAGCTTTAATAAACCGTAAAAAGCTTGACAGCGGAGTGTTTTAGCATTATATATGAATATATATTCATATGTTCATACTTAGGAGTGTAGGATGAGCGGAAATGACGAGGGCAAATGCAAAGTATTCTTTGTTCATGAGGATACGGTCAGGAAGGTAAAAAAAGAGATACCGAAGGAGGAAACCCTCTTTGATCTGGCCGACTTTTTCAAGATTTTCGGAGACACCACCAGGATAAGGATACTGAGCGCTCTGTTTATAACAGAGATGTGCGTATGCGACCTGTCGGAGATCCTGGGGGTAAGCCAGTCCGCAATGTCCCATCAGCTGAAGATTCTGCGGCAGGCGGGACTTGTAAAATTCAGAAAGGAAGGGAAATCCGTATTCTACTCCCTTAAGGACGAACATGTAAAACAGATAATCGATACGGGAATAGCTCATATATCAGAATAGGAAGGGAAAATGGAAAAATATACACTTAAAAATCTGGACTGCGCCGACTGTGCGCTTAAACTTGAAAAGGGACTGAAAAAACTGGACAGCGTCAGTTTTGCTTCCATCAATTTTGCTTCTTCGCAGTTAAAAATAGAAACCGATGACATAACGGCTGCTGAAAAACTGATACAAAGTCTTGAGCCGGAGGTTGAGCTGGTAGAAAGGGCCAGAGAGATCCCGGGAACCGGAGAAAGCATGAATATAAAAAAAGAGCTTGCCAGGCTCTCGGCCCTGCTGGTAATGTTTATCTCCGGCCTTATATTTATGGACAGACTTGAAGCCACCCCTTTTCACGCCGGTGAATGGGTAGTATTTCTTACAGTATACTTTATAAGCGGATATAAAGTGCTTTCTTCCGCTCTCAGAAACATTCTCAAAGGGCGTATATTCGATGAAAACTTTCTTATGGCCATAGCTACAATCGGAGCAATGATAATCCATGCCCTTCCGGAAGCAGCCGGTGTAATGATCTTCTTTACAATAGGAGAGTTCTTTGAAGATCTGGCTCTTGATAAATCCAGAAGGTCGATTAAATCCCTGCTGGAGATAAAACCGCAGACAGCAAGAGTTCTTATAGACGGGAAATACGTGGAAACGGATCCGGAAAAAGTTGAAACAGGGAGCACAGTCCTTGTCAAACCCGGAGAGAGGGTACCTATTGACGGAAGAGTAGTATCGGGAAGTTCAGCTGTTGACACTTCCGCCCTTACCGGGGAATCCGTTCCCAGAACTTTCAGCAGGGGAGATATAATCCTTTCCGGGATGGTTCCGGTTTCAGGATCCCTGACTATCGAAACTACAAAGATATATGCTGACTCGTCCATCTCCAGGATCCTGGAGATG
>QNBL01000241.1 GCA_003641695.1 Spirochaetota bacterium | reverse complement strand
TCGGGGAAGTTCATTGTTTCGGTATTAAAAAATCCTGAAGTCTCAGAGGCTGTCGAAACCCTGCTTGATAACGGAGGACTCATTCTGGGAATCTGCAACGGATTCCAGGCGCTTATTAAATCCGGGCTGCTCCCCTACGGAAAAATTGGCGCAGTAAACAGCAGCTCTCCAACTCTGATAGAAAATACCGCGGGACGCCACATCTCAACCATTGCTCCTACGAGATATACGGGAGCATCATCCCCCTGGCTTGAGGATTTTTACGAGGGGGAAATTCACCATCTTCCCTTTTCCCACGGCGAAGGGAGATTCAGGGCTTGCAGAAACACCCTGGATGAATTATTCCGCAATGGGCAGGTGGCTTTCCAGTATGCCGACCTGTCGGGCAATCCGGCGGAAGGGGAAAAGTCCATAAACGGAAGCGACGGCGGAGTGGAAGGGCTGATCTCCCCCGACGGCCGGATCCTGGGAAAGATGGGACACAGCGAAAGATACAGAAAACTGCTTTACAAAAACTATCCCGGTTTCAGACATCAGAACATCTTTGCTTCGGGAGTAAGATATTTTAAAAGAAGGAGTTAACATGCAGGCGGCAATAATAATGGGTTCGGAATCGGACCGAAAAAAAATGGCACCGGCAGCGGAACTGCTGAGGAAGTTCGGAATAAAGGTGCGCTCTTTTATTCTGTCAGCACACCGTGTTCCGGAAAAACTGGAAGAAACCTTAAGGGAACTGGAAGAGGAAAACACCGTGTGCATAGTAGCGGGGGCAGGTCTCTCCGCCCATCTTCCGGGAGTGATTGCCTCTAAAACACTTATTCCTGTAGCGGGGGTTCCTCTGGAGGCAAACCTGGGAGGACTGGATGCGCTGTTTTCAATCGTTCAGATGCCGAAAGGGATTCCGGTTGCCACGGTAGGTATAGGTAATGCTGTAAACGGTGCTCTTATTGCCGTGCAGTTCGCAGCAGCGGCAGATCAAAAGATAAAAGAAAAACTTTCCGCCTACAGGAAAGAGATGAAAGAAAAATTTTTATCCGGAAACGGAGGGGAGATAGAGTTATGAAAAAAGGGAGCATGATTTACGAAGGAAAGGCAAAACAGCTGTTTGAGACGGAGGATAAAGACAAGGTACTTGTTCACTACAAGGACGATGCCACAGCGTTCAACGGTGTTAAAAAGGGACAGATCCACGACAAGGGAATTGTAAACAATACCGTAACTTCACTTATATTCCAGCTTCTCGAAAAGGAGGGAATTCCGACCCACTTTATTGACAGGATCAGCGACAGGGAACAGCTGTGCAGAAAGGTTGACATAATCCCCCTGGAGGTTATCGTCAGAAACGTCATTGCAGGAAGCATGGCAAAGAGACTTGCAATACCCGAGGGAACCGAAATCCCGAACACAATTTTCGAGATCTGCTATAAAAAAGACGAACTTGGAGATCCTCTTATCAACGACCACCATGCTGTTGCTCTCGGAGCGGCAACCTACGAGGAGCTTGATGAAATTTATTCCCTCACCGGAAGGATAAACAGAATACTCATCGATTTTTTTGCTTCCCTCGGTTTAAGGCTCGTCGATTTCAAGCTTGAATTCGGTAAAGACGAGGAGGGGAACATCCTGCTTGCTGATGAGATTAGCCAGGATACATGCCGCCTCTGGGATATTGAGACCGGTAAAAAGATGGACAAGGACAGATTCAGACGGGACCTGGGTGAGGTCGAGGAGACCTACATGGAGCTGCTTAAACGGGTGGAGTCCAAACTAAAATGAACGACAAGATGGAGGAGGAATGCGGGGTATTCGGAGTATTCGGCAGCCCGGATGATGAAACGGCGGATCTGATCTATTCGGGACTCCTCACCCTCCAGCACAGGGGACAGGAGAGCGCAGGAATATCCGTACAAACCGGAAAAGGGATCAAAACTCACCGGGGTATGGGACTCGTCAGTGAAGTTTTTAATTCCCTCGAAAGGGAGACCCTTTCCGGGGGATCCGGGGTGGGGCATGTCCGCTACTCGACATCAGGAGACAAGAGTATCTCCAATGCACAGCCCCTTGTCGGCCACTGTAAACTCGGCGATCTGGCCGTTGCCCATAACGGCAATCTGGTAAACGCCGATATAATCAGGTCTTTAATGGAGGACGGAGGCACCGTTTTCCAGACAACGAGCGACTCTGAAATCCTGCTGAACCTTATATCAAGGGGAGCTTCCTCCGGAAGCTACGACAGGGCAGTGCGTGAAGCGGCAAGCGCCGTAAAGGGTTCCTACTCCACAATAATTCTAACCGAGGACAGACTTGCCGCAATCCGTGATCCCTACGGGATACGCCCCCTGTGCATAGGCAAACTCGGGGATATCCACATTGTTTCCTCGGAAACATGCGCCCTCGACGCGGTGGGTGCTGACTTTGTGAGGGATATTGCCCCCGGAGAACTTGTCTTCATCGACAGCAGCGGTATCCACAGCGAGTTTACAGAGAAGGGAAGTCAGCAGCACACATGCCTTTTTGAATACATCTACTTTGCCCGTCCAGACAGCGTGATAGACGGAATAAGCGTATATAAATTCAGATATACAAGCGGCATGGAGCTGTTCGCCGAGCATCCGGTATCCGCCGACGCAGTTGTGGGTGTTCCCGATTCCGGCCTTGCGGCGGCTCTTGGATATTCCGCATCCTCGGGGATCCCCTTTACCCACGGGCTTATAAAAAACAAGTACAGCGGGCGCTCCTTTATTGAACCGTCAAAACACCTGAGGGAGCAGACTGTCAACGTAAAACTCAACGTGCTTAAATCCGAAGTTGAAGGGAAACGGATTGTTCTTATAGACGATTCCCTCGTACGGGGAACAACCAGCAAGAGGCTGATAAAGTCCCTCCGCAAAGCGGGAGCGGCGGAGGTGCATCTGGGGATAGTTTCTCCCCCTGTTACCAATTCCTGCTATTTCGGCATTGATACCCCCTACAGAAGCGAGCTTATAGCCGCCGGAAAGAGTACCGATGCGATCTGCAAACTTGTCGGAGCGGATTCCCTCTTTTATATTTCCCCCGGTGGAGTCCTTAAAGCATCGGGGAAAGAGAAAGGTTTCTGCATGGGATGTTTTACAGGGATCTATCCAATGTCATACAGTTAGGAGTGAATTTTGAATAAAAGCTACAAAGAAGCCGGGGTGGACAAAGAGGAAGGATACCGGTCAGTCTCTCTCATGAAAGAACACGCTGCAAAAACAGCGGGAGAAAATGTACTTGGAGGACTCGGAAGTTTTGCTTCCCTCTACGCCATGCCCCGGATGAATGAACCGGTACTGGTAAGCGGCACCGACGGTGTCGGAACAAAACTGGAAATAGCCCTTAAGTACGGGTCCTACAGCACCATTGGTATTGACTGCTTTGCCATGTGCGCCAACGACATCCTCTGCCACGGAGCAAAACCGCTCTTTTTTCTTGACTACATAGCCTGCGGCAGGCTTGAAGCTGAAACGGCGGCGGAAATCGTAAAGGGAATTTCGGATGCCTGTCTTGAAGCGGACTGTTCCCTGGTGGGGGGAGAGACCGCTGAAATGCCGGGTTTTTACAAAACCGGAGACTATGATGTTGCCGGATTCTGCGTAGGCGCAGTGGAGAGGAATGAGATTGTTGACGGCTCGAAGGTTCAAAAAGGAGATATCCTTCTGGGAATTGAATCTTCCGGCATCCACAGCAACGGTTTCAGTCTGATAAGAATGCTGTTCCATGATATGGAAGGGAACTTTGAAGGGAAACCGCTGTACAGGTCTCTTCTTGAACCGACCAGGATATACGTGAACCCTGTACTTAAGCTGTTAAGAGAGGTCGAGATCAGGGGAATGGCCCATATAACCGGCGGAGGGCTGCCGGAGAATTTACCGAGAACCATACCCCGGGGGCTTGTTGCTGCTGTTGATAAATCTTCCGTTCCTGTTCCGGCCGTATTCCGGCATATCCAGGGACAGGGGGTGGATGAAGAAGAGATGTGGAACACCTTCAACATGGGGGCCGGATTTGTCCTGGTTATTCCGGAGAATGATCTGGGAAAAGCCGTTGAACTGCTTAAAAATGAGGGGCTGGGGGCCTTCCCCATAGGAAGGGTCGAAAATGCCGGCTCCGCCCCGGCAGCAGAGAGGGAGAAGAGGTTTTGTTTCGTATAGCTGTTCTTGTCTCCGGCGGGGGGACCAACCTGCAGGCGCTGATCGATGCCGTAAACGAGGGGAGACTGAAGGCGGTAATTTCCGCTGTAATCGCCGACAGACCCTCAGGAGGGC
>QNBL01000240.1 GCA_003641695.1 Spirochaetota bacterium | reverse complement strand
TTTGTTCTGCATCGGTTTTTCGATACTGGGAATTATATAGATAACCATTTCAGTATTCCTGGTCGTCTCTGCTTTGGTTGAGAAAATCTTCCCGAGGATTGGTATATCACCAAGTAATGGGGTCTTCTGGTGAGCTGTATCCTTTTCCTGCTGAAATAACCCGCCGATTACAACCGGTTTACCCGACCGGGTACGTACATGGGTGTTGACTACTTTTTCAGAGGTTGGCGGGGGATTGCCTGAGAGAGAGGAAACATCCGCACCCCTTTTGGAGACTGTCGCTTTTACGTTCATTGTTATTGTTTCATCACCTGAAACCCATCCGTTTATGCGAATAACCAAGCCGGATGTAATCTCCCGTGTAACTCCCGTTGACAATGTTTTCCCTGTGTCAGGATCAATCTCCAGGTCCCGGTAGCGGTAGGTGTTTGTGTTTTGGAAACTAATATCCTCTCCTGTCAGACCATTCAGAGTAGTATCAGCCATAACTCGAGCTTTTGAAGTACCTATCTTTGCGTTGAGTCCCAGAGCAAACTGATATCCGAAGGTTGAGACTATATCCAGATTAAGATTAAGCAGATTCCCCAGAGAACCGAGGAAAGTACTTTGTGTTCCGTTTTTTACGGTTTTGTTGCTGAAATTCAGGCTGAAATCTTCATTCCCGCTTCTTTGATACTGAACAACCAGGAGTTCGTATCGTATCTGGGGAATGGGCTTGTCGATGTAGTCAAGGCTGTTCCTGAATGAAACGAGTTTTTCCCCGGTTCCGGTATAGAAAATCATGTTGGGATCATGCGACTGCAGTATCTCGTTACGGTTAACCATAGGCGGCAGATTCTTGATAAGATCGGAAGAGCGGATGTACTTGAGAGAGATAGGAGAAGTTTTTCTTTCCCTGTCCATGATTCCGGTAAAAGATAAAAACTCTTCAGTCCGTTCGGCTGATGCTTCAATTAAAAAAGAGTAAGGATCAGTTGTTGGTGTCAGTTTAAGATCGGCGAATTCCGGCGGGAGTGCTTTACAGAGTTCTTCTACGGTAATATAGGAAAGGGCAACTCGTTTTATAACATTCCTGCTGTATTCTGTTTCAAGTTTACTTATAAAATCCTTAACGGTTTTTGTTTTCCTGCCGGTGCCTGATAAAATTACAGAATTGTTCTCTTTATCAATTTTGAGGCCCGTTGATCCCGATATCCCGGGGGGAAGAAGCGAGGGGAGTAAGTGAACCGGGAGATGATGAAGGGTAATGTAATCCGAAGTTTCCAGGGTTTTAAGAACCTCATTTCTATGAACATCATAGATATAATAGAGCCCGTCCCGTTCGGTAAAATCTGCATTTGCCTGTTCAAGGATGAGACGCAATAGTATGTTAAAAGGTTTGTTTTTAAAGAAGATATTCTTCAGAACAGTATTATTATAATTCAGGAGGGAGTATTCTTTACCGGCTAGAGTAAAAAGTTTAGTCAAGGCTTCTGAAAACGGAAGTGATTCCGCATTAATGGAAAAAAGGCTGTTGTTTTTGGTAATTGAAAAGGGTTTGCTAACTGAAACAGGTTTTATTGGCATCGGATCCTTTTTTATATAAAAATAGTCACTGAAATTTTCAACCTTAAAGTCTTTGAAGCGGTGCATAATGATCTCAAGTACCACGGTTACGGGAAGTTTATGAGCATTGATCATAACCGGTTCCGCCGGAAGCGGATCGAAAAGGATTGTTTTCCCTATTGCGACTGATATTTTTTCAAAAAGCATCTGCAGAGGGACTCCCTTTGCCTGAACCGAAAGATCTCCGGTTTCAATATCGTATGAAGTAAAAATCCTGGAAATATAGAAGATATTGTCCTTTTTAACAAAGTAAAGGTCATAGAGGGAAAGAAAGTGGGTCAATGCGTCCTCAAGATTCGTGTTTGTAAAATGGTACGAGCCTTTTCCGGATACCGTGTGGTCGGTAATTATGGAAGTACCGGTTGCATCTGCAAGAGTAAAGAGAATATCCTTGATCGGCTGGTTTACAAATTCCATCTGTTTTATATCCTGGGCAGCCAATAACAGCGGAAAAAAACACATAAACAGATACAGAAATTTGCGGTTCAATGGAGGTATCCCTGAATAATGGAAATGAGTGAATGGTGGAAGAAGTATGCTCCGATGCTTCCAGCCGAAAGAAAAGGGGCGAAGGGGATTTTTGATTCTCTCTGTATCTTTCCTGCCGCAAGAGCAGTTAAGGTAAAGAGCAATGCTGAAATGGAAGCTATCAGAACAGCCGTAAACCAATCGGGAAAGCGGTTGAAGACTCCCATCAGGGCGGAAAACTTTACGTCTCCCATACCAAGCTTATTCCCCGTTACATATCTGACGGCATAAAACAGGAGTGCTCCAGCAATCATGTTCGATAGAATGAGTAAAAGATTTTCATTCAGAATAAAAAATCTCAAAACTGAAATAACAGGTATTCCCGTAAGGACACACCAGTCGGGAATAATAAGTTTTTTGATATCTATAACGGAAGCAGGAATGGAAAAGAAAATAAAGGATATGAGTAAAAGAATCTGCACACTTGCCTCTTTCATACTTACGAATACAGTAGAAACTACCGTACTGATTCATACAATATGAAAAAATCCATTATTTATGACTTGAAGAATAAGGGAAAAGCTATATAGAATGATGTTGTAATATTACTTACTGCAAGGAGTGCCTTATGAGTGTATCAAAAGAAGATGTGTTAAGAGTTATTGAAAGTGTAAAACATCCCGCAATAAATTTAAGTCTTGTAGATTTGGGAATGCTGCGTAACATAAGTATTAATAATGATTCTGTTTCGGTGGAGTTCGTATTTCCTTTTCCGAATATCCCTATAAAGGATATGCTTATTTCCAGTGTCCGGCAGCCTCTGGAGAATATGGGCTATTCTCTCAAGGTTTCCGAAGCCCAGATGACCCCTGAAGAGGTGCAGCGGTTCCTGGAATTGGAAACGGCAAACTGGAAGCAGTAGTACCGTCTGTTTACTGTTTCAGCTGAACAGGATGTCCTTACAAAACCTTATATTTTCAAAAGAGGATGGTAATTCACCGGATTCAATCCTGTGCACCAAATCTACAACCAGGTTGTTGTAGGGAGTCGGGGTATTGTACCTGACCCCGAAGTCACGGACGATTCCATTTATATAATCAATTTCGGTTTTCTTTCCTTTCTCGATATCCTGAAGAAGGCTGGCTTTCAAATCCCTGTGGTTTCGTATTGCAAAAGGAATGATAAAGTTTGAGATCTTTTCCTTTATCTTTGTATTGTAGTCGAATAGCTTTACGATGTCTTTCCCCTGAACTGGTTCGATTTTGATTCCGGCGTTTCGGGCAACATCTATACATTCTTTAATAATTCTCTGGGCACATAACCTTGAATGTCTGTTTTTTGCAACTTCGCCGAATGTACATCCAAGTACCGCGGATAGACCACTGAAAGCACTGTTTATCAGTAGCTTGGACCATCGTATACCCATAAAATTATCAATAGTCTCCACCGGTCCCATTTTTTCAAGAATTCCTTTGATGAGCTGCTGGTTTTCAGAACTGCCATTACCGAAACTTCCAAGACTGAATGTCAGATGATCCGGGTCAGATGTTAGTTCGCTTACTCCTCCTCCGATCATGGTTGCACCCCAGGCGACAGTGCATCCGAAGGTTCTGTCTTCTCCGATAATCCTGCTAATCCCGTATTCCGGAAGTCCATTCTGCAGGGTACATAGGACACCTGTATCACTTAAAAAGTCGGAAATGTACGAAACTACCGAATTGTTTTCAGTCTGCTTGGTAAGAAGAAATACAACATCGTACTTTTTACTCATCTGTTCAGGGAGAAGGGCGTTTACCGGAACAGTAAACTCCATAGTCCCGGTAATCTGCGCTCCTCTGTTAATTAAACCTTCCACATGTTCCCTGTTTCTGGTAATAAGGTCTACATTGAGTCCTGCACGGGTTAAAAAAGCCCCGAGTATTGTGCCGAGGGCTCCTGCTCCGTAGATAGCAATATTAATTTGTGTATTCATAAATAAAAGAAATATATCTATCTTGATAAAATGTCAAATAATTTTCCTGCTGTCAGGAGCCTTTCAAATTCCTCGGCCGGCAGTGGTTTGGAAAAGTAAAAACCCTGAAATCTTTTGCAGTCAAATGATTTTATAATTTCTGCCTGCTTTTTGGTATCTATTCCCTCTGATTCAGTTATCTCCAGTTTGAGATATTTCGGATTCAGGTTATCTGCCCGTTCGAGGGCATTTTAAACAACAGTCAGTAGATGCGGATCGGCAAACTCCCTGGCACAGAGATTCAGGGAAA
>QNBL01000239.1 GCA_003641695.1 Spirochaetota bacterium | reverse complement strand
CTATAATTGCAGATACACCGAATGCAAGCTTAAATCTAAACCAGAGATAAACCAGAACCAGAATCAGAGCCGTCAGGGTCAAACTGATAGAAGCCTGCGCCAGGGTACTTGAAAACTTCGGCCCAACATAATCAGACTGTTTTACAACAGCCACATGCCTGCCGAAGGAGGTCTCAAGAAGATTTACAATCTTGTTCTCAAGCTCCCGCTTCATGTTTCCTTCAGGGTCTCCAACTCTAATCTGAAACTCCTGATTACTTTCTTTGCCCACAACCTGTACCTGCGGATTGCCGAGAGAGGTAAGTGAGGATCTTATTTTGTCTATTGTTACATAATTACTCTCATCGGCATTTTTGATATTCAGATACGAAGGCTCTTTGGACAACTGAAGCGGATAATTCAATCCGGCAACAATATCCACCGCAGGAGCATCAGGGTTTGTTTTAACTTCAGCTTTCACTCCGGTTACAGAATTCAGTTTATCAGCTAAACCTTTTATCGTTCCTGCGTCCTTAAGATTAAAAGAATGCTTTTCAACTCCCTTTTCCCCCCTTAGAACAACAGTTAAAACATTTCCCTGTATCTCAACAGAGGCATCTCCCTTTCCTGAATAGGCTACTTCAACTCCAACAGGAGCAATCTGCACACGCTGATTCAAACCTGCCTGAAAATCTATTCCCAGGTTGTATCCGCCGTTATGCACAGTTCCTATTATTCCACCAACAATCACAATAATTGAAAAGAGGAACATGATATATCGTATTTTTGTAAATCTGACTACTCTTTTCATCATATCCTCCAGCTTATACTGAGCTTCTTAACCTTGACCTGTTCAACCAGAAAGTCAAACATAAGGTGAGCTACGAAGAGTGCAGTAAACATTGAGCTTACGATACCTACCGCCAGAGTATTAGCAAATCCCTGAACAAGACCTGTTCCCATCTGGGACAGAACAAGAGCAGCTATAAAGGTGGTTACATTGGCATCCATGATTGTCCAGAATGCCTTTCTAAAACCGGCTCTAACGGAAGCCTCAGGAGACTTGCCAAGTCTGAGCTCTTCTTTAATTCGTTCAAAGATAATTACGTTGGCATCTACAGACATACCCACGGTAAGAATAATACCTGCAATACTTGTCAGGGTGAGGGTCAGGTTAAACGCCGAAAGTATCGCAATCATAAATATTATGTTCAGTATCAATGCTAAATCTGCAATGATACCTGCTCCGAGGTAGTAAATGAGCATAAAAGCAATAACCAGAATAAATCCCAGGGTTATTGCACTTAACCCCTGTTTAACAGAGTCTTCCCCAAGGGAAGCCCCTACAGCCTGCTGATTACTTACCACAAGATCAACGGGCATTGCAGCTGTACGGAGCACAAGGGCAAGATCATTTGCTTCTTTCCTGTCAAAACCGGTCATCTGTACACGGTCCCGAATCGGCTCCTGAATAGTAGCCATGGACTTAACCTTGTCATCAAGAAGGATAGCCATTGTTTTGCCTTTGTTGGCCGTAGTAAGCTTAAAAAAGATCTCTCCGCCTTCAACATCCAGGGTAAAGTTAATTACCGGTTTACCTGTTATAGGATGATTCCCAACAACAGCATCCTTTATGTGATTACCGTCAAGACCAACCTCTTCCCGTACAACTATGTAACGTTTAAGCTGATCGATTCCGTACTGATCCTTTACATAATATCCCCGTATTACATCGCCGGGATCAAGAAAATCGGGTCTTCTGACACTTCCATCCTCGTTATACATCTCGGCAGGATGTTCACTGAAGTAAGCAGTTACCTTCTGACTGGCTTCCTGATCTACTATATGAAAGTTTAAAGAGCCTTTTCCCATAAGAAAGCTGTTAACCCTGTCGGGATCTGCAGCACCGGGGATCTCTATAAGAATCCCATTTGTACCCTGCTTTCTGATCTGAGGTTCAGAAACACCGAATTTATCAATACGGTTATTCAGAATCTCCATGGCTCTGCTGACAGCCTGCATCTGGTCATCCGCCGTAGGAGGATGTCCCAGCCTTTTTTCCAGGCTGTTCATATCCGCCTCAAGCAGGATACTCATACCGCCTGACAGGTCCAAACCAAGCTGCAGAATTTTGCCGCTTTCCTCTTTAAGCGAAAGAAGATTTTCCCTGTAATGTGATTCAAGGCTATCAAACAGCTCTTTTTCACTACCCATGCTTTTCAGCACATCAACAACAGTCCAGCTGGAAGGAATCTTCTGCTTTTCCAGTTTATAGTTCTCTTTAGCAGTTTCAATAAGAAAATTGTAATTCTCCGGCATCAACGCATTCGGATCCTTGGTTACCATAGCTTTCAATTCTTCCAGCTCTTTGGCAGCCCGGCCACGTGCGTATGCCTTGATTTGTTCTCTTGATCCTGCTGCCAGTTCTTTTTGTGCCTGAGGCACCATAAAATACCACCTTAAGGTGGGATACAAAAAGAAAAGTCCTGCAACAAGAACAAGAAGTACAACAAATAGTCGTGCACGTTTGTTCATATTCTACTCCAGTTTCGGGAATATTAAAAAAGATTTGCAGTTTCAAACTGCCCTGATCTTTAAATATATGTTTTTATGCTGTTACTTAGCTGTGCTTGTTTCTCCAGTCCCAACTGAAGCAATAGCACTCTTAGTAAACTCTAACTTTGTATTGTCATCCACCTTAACCACAACAGTGGTATCCTTAACGGCAACAACTGTCCCATGGATTCCCCCGATAGTTACAGCCTTATCGCCCTTTTTAATGGCTTCAAGCATTTTTTTAGCTTCTTTCTGCTTCTTGTTCTGGGGACGGATAATTAAAAAGTAAAAGATAAGAATTACAAGACCAAAGGTGATAAAGGTGGTCACCATCTGTCCGGAACCGCCGGCAGCAGAACCACCCTCTAAAGAGCCTAAAAGAATTGGTAGTTTAGAAAATAAATTCATCATATGATATTAACCTCGATAAAATTTGAATGTGGAGAAAAAGTATCATGATACATGAAGAGAGTCAAGGACAACTCCTGCCCTCAAATCGCTATAATTTTTGTAATGTTATCAGGTACGCCGAACACACCGAGAAGCCGTTTCATATCCTCCGGCGACTTTACGTCAGCCTTATTTCTGCTATTATAGATCTCAGTTACCGACCTCGTTTCCTCTTCACTGCCTGCATAGAGAGCACTGCATAATGCTGCCCGGAAAAGCCCTTTTTCTGCAAGTTCTGTTGTAGACAACTTCCCGTACTTATTCTTTGCAGATTTATCTACAATCGCTGCAATACCCTGATACCCAACTGAAAATACAAAATCTTCTCTGGTCATAGTTCAATTCACTCCATACTTTACTCATAACAAGAAAAGACTCTCATGCTGTTAACATCATGAGAGTCTTATAAAAGGTGGATGGCATTACATCATGCCGCCCATACCTCCCATTCCGCCCATACCTCCGCCGGGCATTGCAGGAGCAGCAGCTTCCGGTTCAGGAAGATCAGTTACTGCACACTCTGTTGTAAGAAGGAGTGCTGCGATGGAAGCAGCATTCTGAAGTGCACTTCTTGTTACCTTTGCAGGATCGATAATACCGGCTTTAAGCATATCTGTCCATTCCATTGCCGCAGCATCAAATCCTACACCTTTTTTCTCGTGTTTTGCTTTATCTGCAATAATTGCACCATCAAGACCTGCATTTATGGCAATTTGACGGATAGGCTCCTCGAGAGCTCTCCTGACAATCTTGTATCCGATCTGTTCTTCATCTGAAAAATCTTCAATATCTTTTTTCTCAAGAGCATTTGCAGCCTGAATAAGAGTCAATCCGCCGCCGGGAATAATTCCCTCATCGATAGCAGCTCTTGTTGCAGAAAGAGCATCTTCTACCCTGTGCTTTTTCTCTTTAAGTTCAACCTCGGTAGCTGCACCAACATTAATCACCGCAACACCACCGGCAAGCTTTGCCAGTCTTTCCTGAAGTTTCTCTCTATCATAATCAGAGGTTGTATCTTCAATCTGACCCTTGATCTGAGCAATTCGGTCCTTGAGATCGGAAGCTTTTCCGTTTCCATTGATAATAGTAGTATTTTCTTTCTCAACCTTTACTGTTTTTGCAGTTCCAAGTTGAGAAACATCCGCATTCTCAAGTTTCATACCGAGATCTTCGGATATAACCTCTCCGCCTGTGAGAATTGCAATGTCTTCAAGCATTGCCTTTCTTCTGTCACCAAAACCGGGAGCCTTAACAGCAACAACGTTCAGAGTACCTCTCAAGTTGTTTACAACGAGGGTTGCAAGGGCTTCACCTTCGACATCCTCTGCAATAAGGAGGAGAGGCTTGCTTGCCTGGGCGATCTTCTCAAGAATGG
>QNBL01000238.1 GCA_003641695.1 Spirochaetota bacterium | reverse complement strand
TTCCTATATCGTCACTTTTGTCTTTATCATCAAAGAATTTCTCCAGCAACTTCTGTTGTCCCTTTGAGCTTGAGTAAAGGATGAGCAGTTTTTCCCTTAAGGTCTGGATACGCAGGCGCAATTCCTGATCCTCACAAGTCATTTCTTCCCAGAGTTTGCCTGCTGCTTTTGACAAAGGAAGCTTTTTTGTATAAACGATATACTTCAGTCTGAAAAAGAGGCTTATCTCGTGAAAAGTGTATACCCTGGTTCCTGATATATTTTTCCGGGGAACAAGAAAGGGCACCTCCTTTTCCCAATACCTGATTACATGCGCTTTTACATCGAGAATTCTACATATATCACGAATATAGAACCTATACACCTACCTCTCTTTCAACTCCACTTCCAGGGGTATCGATGAAAATCCGAGTTCCGATCTTATATTATTTTTAATATACTGGAGATAACTTTCCGGAAACCCCCTCTTTTTATTTATAAAGAGAATAAATTTCACCGGATTGCTGCTCACCTGAGTACCATAAAGGATTTTATAGCGCCCTCCCTTGAATCTTGGAGGTTCAGTACGTTCCACCCATCGTTTTAATGCGGAATTGAGCGTAGAGGTATCCACCCGGTGATTCAGCTGATTCCACACCTTATAAACCTGTTTAAAGAGATTATCGACACCCTCTCCGGTAACTGCCGACAGAGGCACCAAAGGTGCAAAGGAGAGCACAGGGAACAGGAATTTTGTCCTATCCTGAATGGCTTCCATCTGATTCGGAATTTCCTTGACCATATCCCATTTGTTTAAAACAAGGACTACACCGCACCCTTTTTTTACAATTTGAGTCGCTATCTTTTTATCCTGATCTCCCAACCCCTCTACTGCATCGATCATCAGCAGAACTACATCGGAATGTTCTATGGTCTTTATCGCTCTGTTTACTGAGTAGTACTCAACGTTTTCACCGACTTTCTTCTTTTTACGTATTCCGGCAGTATCCAGCACCCGGTAAACTTTATGTTTATATTTAAACCTTCCTTCTATAACATCCCGTGTTGTTCCGGGGATATCGGAAACAATAGCAACATCCTTTTCCAGTAATCTGTTTATAAGAGTTGATTTCCCTGTATTTGGTTTACCAAGCAGAGCAATGCGTATATCAGGTTCGGCAATTTCGTCTACCGCCCGTTCCGCTTCAAAATCAATCAGTTCTTCCAGCTTATCTATGAATTCAGAAATCCCGATACCATGTGCTGCGGACACTCCTACTACATTATCAAAACCATAGGAATAATAGTTCCACACATCCGCTTCTCTCTTTTCGCTGTCAACTTTGTTTACAACAAGAAGAATTTTATCGGAATACTTCCTGAGAATCTTTGCAAAGGCTTCATCCTCTCCGGTAGTTTCAGTTACATCCATTAAAAATACTATCAAGTCAGCACCTTCCAATACTGAAAGGCTTTTATTGGTTACCTGCTCATCCAGACCAGTCTGATCTACTTTAAATCCTCCGGTATCTATCAGCTTAACCTTATGATGCCCAAGGTCATATATCCCTTCCACCGGATCCCGTGTTACCCCCGGGGTGGAATCTGTAATAGACTGCCTCTTTCCTACCAACCTGTTAAAAAGTGTTGATTTCCCCACATTGGGCCTTCCAACAACAGCAACAACCGGCAGACCTTTTTTATTATTCTGTATACTCAATTTTTTCTTCCATCCATTTTTGTACCAATTTATTAATTTCACCTGCAGACTCAAGGTTCAATACCTTCTCTGCAAGTTCCTCTGCTTCATCCATTCTTATTTTCCTGATAACCTTCTTTACCTCAGCGATACTGCTGGCCGCCATACTGAAATGTTCCAGCCCCAACCCGAGAAGTACAACTGCAGCCCGGGGCTCGCCTGCAAGCTCTCCGCAGAGACCTACCGGGATATTCGCTTTGTTCGCATTCTCAATAACAGTCTTGATCATCCTCAAGACCGCCGGATGAAAAGGATCATACAGGTATGCAACTTTTTCATTGCCTCTGTCAACGGCAATGGTATACTGAGTAAGATCATTTGTTCCAATAGAAAAGAAATCTACCTTTCTTGCCAGAATATCCGAGGTTATCGCAGCGGAGGGTACTTCTATCATAATCCCTACAGGAATATCTTTGTCAAAAGGGACTTTCTTCCTCTCCAGATCCGCCTTAACCTCCTGAAGGATTGCATAGAGATTATCAAGCTCATCAACCCCCGAAACCATAGGAAACATTATCCTCAATTTCCCGAACACCGACGCCCTCAAAAGTGCTCTCAGCTGTGTCTTAAAGATATCCTTCCGTTCCATACAAAACCGGATTGACCGCCATCCCAAAAGAGGATTCCTCTCTTCGGTTACATCAATCTCCGGAATAAGTTTATCTCCGCCGACATCTATGGTTCTGATAATTACCGCTCCGTGCTCCTTCATGGCTTTCAAGACTTTTGCATATGCTTGAAACTGTTCATCCTCCGTCGGTTCAAAGCCGCTCTGCATAAAGATAAACTCGGACCGGAAAAGCCCGACTTCATCAGCATGATGCTCTATAACAGAATCTATCTCTTCGGGCATCTCTATATTTGCATGTAGATGAATATGCTTGCCATCTTTTGTTACACAGGGCAGTTTATTCTGCTTATTCAACGATAGTTCGTACTTGGTCCATTGATCGAGAAGCTTTCTATATTTCTTGACGGTATCCTTGTCCGGATCAACAATAACCAGCCCCTTGTTCCCGTCAACTATAATACGGCCACCACTGCGTGCATAATCTGTAATATCAGATAGTCCCAGAACGGCAGGAATCTGAAAAGCCCGGGCAAGAATTGCCGTATGAGAGGTCTTTCCTCCTCCGTTAAGGGCAATCCCTTTTACCTTGTCTTTTCGCATCATTACCGTATCTGAAGGGAGAAGGTCATTGGACACAAGAACTACCTGCATTTTCAGGTCGGGCAGAGAGGTTCTTTCCTTCAACATAAGATGATTAAAGACCCTTTTTGCCACATCATACATATCTATTGATCTTTCTCTCAAATACGGGTCTTCGGCAGACTCCAGAGCATTAATAAATTTTTTAACTGTAAAAAACAGGATCCACTCGATATTTTTCAAATATTTATTCAGATTCTCTTCAATCAAATTATCAAATTCCGGATCGTTGAGCATGAGAATATGGGCATCAAGAAAACCGCTTTCCTTGTCCAGATTTCTTTTAGCTGCCTCAACTTTCAGGATATCTATCTCTTCAGAGGCTTTCTTGACTGCGGCTCTGTATCGTGTCATTTCACCGGGTAAATCATTAAGCTTGACATCATATTGAGGGACTTTATAGTTTTCATCAAGGTAGAGATAGATTCGTCCTATTGCAATACCGGGAGAAGCCGAGACTCCTTTCAACATCTTCATAATGTACTTAATATAGGTACTTTTCATCCAACTGTCAAACAACCGTATTGATCAAGGAGACTTTTGCCGATATTTTGTAGAGATGAGAAAGAAAAAGAAGTCTTCAATTGGGTGTCTGTTCTGGATAGCACTTATTCTTCTGCTTGTGGTAATTTTCCTCTTGAGCAGAACCAGGATTGATAAGGTACTGGAAACAACAGGGTTTAAAGAAATAATAACGAAAAACGAAGCTCCCGAAGAACCTGTTGTTGTTATAAAGACTGCCAAAAAAACCATACCAGAGAATGAAACACTCCCACTTTCAAAGGAACCGAATACAAAGGAACCTGCTGAAAAAATAACGGGGATTGAAACCACTGTAAAAACAGAACCAGTTATAAACGAAAATACAGCTCCCGCTCCGGAGAAAAAATCACGAAAATCTGTTCTTTATTTTATTAACGTTGATGATAGCGGGAGTATTTCCTTGGTGCCTATTACCCGCATAGTCTACTACAGGGATTCGCCCCTTACCAAAACCATGCAGAGTCTTCTTAGCGGTCTTTCAGCTTCAGAACTTAACAGAGGAATCATATCGCTGATTCCGGAGGGAACAAAACTCCTTGGCATATCAATCAAGGATTCCATTGCTTATATAAACTTCAACGAAATGCTGAAATTCAACTCATTTGGGGAAGAAGGGTTAAAAGCATCTTTAAAACAGATAGTATACACTTCTACCGAGTTCTCTACAGTCAAGGGTGTTCAGCTGTTAATTAACGGCACTATCGAAAAGTATCTTTCCACCGAGGGAGTTTTTGTGGGAAAACCTCTCACGAGAGCATCTTTTTAAGGAAAAAACACCAGATTATGGATTATCTTCTCCAGATCCTTACCTGTCCCTTTGTCTCCGCTGTTTATAAAGAAGAAAAACTCGGTATTCCCTTTTCTACCGGTTACAGGTGAAAGAATGA
>QNBL01000237.1 GCA_003641695.1 Spirochaetota bacterium | reverse complement strand
TCAGTTGGATAGTTTGACTATATGGAGGACGCAATAATTATATGAGATATTTCATAGGTTGTTTCATTCTGTTTTTTATATTTGTACTTTCCTCCTGCAATATTTTTCTATCTCCTCCTTTGCTGAGAGAAAACGAGAATGATTCCCAACGGCAGCTTACTGCTTTTACTGCGGCTCCTTCAAGTGATACATCCATAGTAACCATGTGGAACTGGAAAAATCCCCAATATTGGATAAGTGATGATGAAATAATTGAGGAGCTCAGGATTATACATAGCACTCTTGGGTATCCTGAATTTGTTATTCCTTTTACAGGTGAAAGTTATAATAGTCCTGGTGACTGGCAGCAGGATTGGACAGGTTTAAAGGCAGGCATCACCCACTATTTTTCGCTATTTGTAAAGAATCAAAATGGAGGCTGGGTGCCGTCGTATAAAGTAAAAGTAACGCTTCCGGGAGAGTTGGTTCAAAATGTAATTTATTTAAGAATTAACTCATTGAATGTTGACAATGCCGGTAGTGAAGAAACATTACCTGATAACACCTTGGAAATTGGCGGTTCAAAGTGGGCTGTTTTATTTTTTGATATACCGGGTGATGTCTATATAAAACAGGCCACTATAACAGTGTCATTGAGCAGCGGTTCAATAACAGATATTGTATTTGCACCGCTGGATGATTATCTTGTTGGTGGTGGAATGGATAAATGGGATGTTCTTTCAAATAACAGTGTCGTCAGGGAATCAGACCAGGCAGCATTTACTTCCAATTTGGGAACCTTTGATATTACATCCGTTGTCCGTGCAGCAGTTATTGGTCCTGAGCATGCAATCCTTATTAAAACCCAATCGTCATCTTTCGATCTTGATAATAATGCTTCAGCTCCTTTTGTTACAGCAGATGTTATTAAATAAGCTCCTGTTAAGGTGAGAGCCTATTTGGCCACTTAGCTTGGATTATGGAAAACTTAATGGGTGTTTCTGTTCTAGTCTCGTGTGACTATCTGCTCCCCGCTCTATTGGGAATCAGGGAGTAAGAACTAACGAATTTTCCATTAGGGGCGTGTAAAAAC
Organism: Spirochaetota bacterium; assembly: GCA_003641695.1. Lineage (GTDB taxonomy): Bacteria > Spirochaetota > Spirochaetia > B11-G9 > B11-G9 > B11-G9. Next base: position 3,339 of record QNBL01000237.1, on the reverse strand, counting down.
CATACTGCTCAGCTGACATGATCCACTTGTAATAATTTAATTTCATCACTATAGTAGGAAACATGGAAAACATGGAAAACGAAAATTTTGAAAAACTTCTGGAGGATAGTTTTAGCGGTGTAAGCAGGCTGAAACCCGGTCAGGAGATTGAAGCCGAGATTGTTTCGATTACTGATAATTGTATTTTTCTACAGCTGAACGGAAAAAGTGAAGGGCAGCTGGATGTTGAAGAATTTATGGACAGGGATGGAAATATTACCGTCAGCGAGGGCGATAAGATAAAGGCTTATTTCCTCAATTCCAAAAACGGAGAGATTCATTTTACCACCAGGATCAGCGGTGAGAAGGCTGGAGATGCTCTTTTGCAGAGTGCTTTTGAGGGGGAAATCCCCGTTGAAGGTACTGTAGAGAAAGAAATCAAGGGCGGTTTTGAGGTAAAAATCGGGGAATCAAGGGCCTTTTGTCCATACTCCCAAATGGGAATGAAACGGGTAGAGAATGCCCAGGAGTATATCGGAAAACATCTGACCTTCAAGATACTGGAGTACAAGGAAAAAGGACGGAACATCCTCGTTTCAAACAGGGCTATTCTTGAAAAAGAGCGCAGGGAGAAGGTAGAAGCATTAAAGAAAACGCTCAAAGAGGGGATGACTGTTACCGGTGTTGTAAAGTCACTCCGGGATTTCGGTGCTTTTATCGATCTTGACGGAGTGCAGGCACTGCTTCCTGTCTCTGAAATCAGCAGAAGCCGTGTGAAGGATATTGAAGAAGTACTTTCCATAGGGCAGAAGATTGAGGCTGTTATTCTTAAACTTGACTGGGCAGCGGAGAGAATTTCGGTAAGTATGAAAAAACTGCTTGCTGACCCCTGGGACAGCGCTGAAGGTAAATACAAAGAAGGGTCACAGCACACTGGAGAGGTTGTACGTCTTACCAACTTCGGGGCTTTTGTATCTTTGGAGCCGGGGCTTGACGGTCTCATTCATATATCTGATCTTGAGAAGGATTCCCGGGATTATCCGGAGAGAAAACAGAAAAAACTAAAGGTGGGAGAACGAATCACTGTTGAGATAAACAGTGTGGATGCCGTTAAAAAAAGGATATCCTTAAAACCTGCTGATGATACGCAGGGAAAAGAAAACTTTAGTGATTATATGGATTCCGATTCGGATTCCGAAGGGTACAATCCTTTTGCTGCTCTGCTTAAGGATAAAAAATAACTCTTTTATTCAGAGCTTTCCGGTGATAAAAACTGTGTTTTAATAAAAGTATTGCCGGAAAGTTTGAAATCCCTCCAGAAATCTATCTTTATGTCTGCAAAAAGAAGATGAGCTGTTCCCATGCCGGTATGTTTTGCCAGAAGATTTGATACTACCTCTTCCAGTACCGGGTTATGGGCAATCAGCATTACAGTGGTATGGATATCGGGTACCGAACAGATTATTTCCTCATAAATCCTTAAAGATGCTGAATAAAGCAGTGGTTCCGGCTGCATGACACAGTCACTTTCCAGAGCATCTTTGATAATCGAGGCTGTTTCCAGTGCACGAACCGCCGATGAATGTATGATTAGATCAGGGTACATCCGGTTGGAAACCATCTTCGATCCGATAACCGCAGCCTGACGGATCCCTTTTCCGTCAAGTCCTCTTGATTCGTCGGATTCTCCCGTCTGCCGGGATGCAGCATGGCAGTGCCTCATAAGTATGATTTGTTTCATAATTTACCTTTTTAGTAAATAATAATAAAAATATTGCTTGATAAAAACAAAATATCGTTATAAAATGCTTTTTTCATCATTCACTAACTATTGTAGTTAACAGGAGGCTTGTATGTCAAGAGAACTGGTTGTAATAGCTTTGGGCGGGAATGCCATAAAGCAAGCCGGCGAAAGCGGTACAACAGAAGAGCAGTTTAAAAATGTAGACACGGCAGCAGAGCAGATTGCCAAAATATCAATGGCCGGGTACAAAATTGTTATTACCCATGGAAACGGACCACAGGCAGGTGCCCTGCTTATACAGCAGGAAGAGGGCAGTGAACTTGTTCCTCCTCAGACACTTACTGTTGTAGGTGCTATGACTCAGGGACAGATAGGATGGATGTTTCAAAACCGACTTACCTATCATTTACAGAAGATGGGGAAGGATGCACCTGTCTGCAGTGTTGTAACACAGGTTGAAGTTTCCAGTGACGATCCTGATTTTCAGGATCCCTCAAAACCGGTCGGCCCTTTTTACACAGAAGAAGAAGCAAAAAAGCATGCAGCTGAAAAGGGTTGGATAGTAAAAGAGGTAAAACCGGGGGTTGAAAAAAGCTGGCGGAGAGTTGTTCCCTCGCCTGAACCGTTAAGTATTGTAGAAGATCGGGCAATAAATTCGCTTCTTAAAGAACGGGTGATTGTTATTGCTTCCGGCGGCGGCGGTATCCCTGTTGAAAAAGATGCTGACGGCAGCTGGAAGGGAGTTGATGCTGTTATTGATAAGGATAGAGCAGGATTTAAGCTTGCCCAGGCGGTGAAAGCTGACAAGTTCATGATACTCACCGATGTTGAAAATGTATATATCAATTTTAATAAACCCGATCAGAAAGCACTGCAGGAAATAACTCTCAGTGAAGCCCAGAGCTATCTTGATGAAGGACAGTTTTTCAAGGGATCAATGGGGCCCAAGGTAGAAGCATGTATGCGGTTTGTAAACTGGAGCGGTAAAGAGGCTATTGTTACTTCTCTCGATAAAGCTCTCGATGCACTGGAAGGAAAAACAGGGACTCGCATAAAAAAGTAAAATAGTGTAGAGTTTTGTATGTAGAAGTGCCCTGTAAGTTGTTCTACAGGGCATTTTTTAAATACAAGGAGGAATGAATGAACCCTATTGCACAGGAACTTAATTCCGCTCTCGCCGGAACAGTGGTTTCCCAGCTGCTGTCTGAGTTCGGAAAAAGATTTTATTTCCCCAAGGGAATAGTTTCCCAGGCCGGGGAAGCAAAAGAAAAGGCTCACAAATTTAATGCCACTGTAGGAATGGCCACGATAAAGGGCAGCCCCATGTACCTGGAAAGTGTCAGGGAGCAAGTTCCGGGACTTACCCCGGCTCAGATGTTTCCGTATGCACCAACCCCGGGGGTACCGGAATTAAGAAAAAAGTGGCGGGAAGAGATGGATGTAAAGAATCCCTCTCTTAAAGGAAAACTTACCTCTTTGCCCTTGGTTACTTCAGGGCTTACCCATGGGATCTCTACGGTTGCGGATATGTTCCTGAATGCGGGGGATCCTATTATTATTCCGGATATGTTCTGGGGAAATTATACCTTGATTTTTGAGGGACGTAACCGGGCTTC
>QNBL01000236.1 GCA_003641695.1 Spirochaetota bacterium | reverse complement strand
TTTATAAACAGCCTGGGGACGTACTTCCTTGTAAAGACGCGGTACCGTTTCTATATTGTGGTTTATAATAACCGGCCCTGCATCTATTACCGTTTTAAGGGCGTCTTTATCTCCCTTGAAATCGGGGATCAGAACCTCGGTCAGAGATTCCGGAGAGATTTCTTTAATAGCCCTGATTACTTTGGCAAAATGACCTGAACCTCCGTCGGCTAAATCATCCCGTGTTACCGAGGTAACTACCACATACTTAAGGCCGAGTGCCTTTACTGCCTCTGCTACACGTTCAGGTTCATTTGGATCCAGAAGATCCGGAGTTCCGCTGGTAACATCACAGAACGAACAGTTTCGGGTACACCTGCTGCCAAGAATCATGAAAGTGGCAGTTTTGCTGCTGAAACACTCCATCCTGTTCGGGCAGTTGGCGGCTTCACATACTGTATTCAAGTGATACTTTGAAAGAACCTCCTGAACATAATTAAGATTTTCACCCCCCTGGATTTTCATCCTGAGCCATTTGGGTTTTCTTAAAACGGTGTTGTTACTCATCTATTACCTCTACTTCAGTATACCCGAAGACTTCTGTCAGATATTTACCTGTCAGGTTTTTCAGTTTTGCCATATCTTCTTTTTCTCCGGTAAGTTTCTCGATGGATGTTACCCCCTTGTCAGTTATACCGCAGGGAATGATCCAGTTAAAATGATCCAGATTGGTATTTACGTTAAAGGCAAAGCCATGCATGGTTACCGCTTTGTGGATTGAAATGCCGATTGCGGTAATTTTGCTGTTACCGACCCAAACCCCTCTGTGCTTAAGGTCTCTGTCTGCAATAATTCCGTATTCATTTTTTAAAAGACGGATGAAAATCTCTTCAACATTGGCAACGAACTGTTTCAACTGCCGCTGTTTTTCGTAAAGATTGAAAATAAGATATCCGACTATCTGTCCGGGGCCGTGATAGGTTGCTTCTCCGCCCCGGTCTATTTCAAAGATTCCGATTCCCTGTTTTTCGAGAACTTTTTCAGGAAGCAGAATATCCCCCTCAGCGGTTCTCTTTCCTTTGGTTATTACCGGGGGATGTTCCAAAAGGATAAGAGTGTCAGGGATCTCCTCGTTCTGGCGGCTGACAAGCAGCTTTTTCTGAAGTTCCAGGGCTTCGCCGTATTCAACAATCCCTTTGTTTACTATTCTGAGTTTCATGGGTCCGGAGTATACAGCTAATGAGGTATTTTTTAAAGGGGGTGGATTACATAAACGGTATTATAGTTTACAGAGAGGCCGGTTCCATGTCATAATTTCCCGATGACTGAAAACATAGATGAAATACTTAACCATCTGAAAAAGCTGGGGTTTACTGAATACGAAGGGAAAGTTTATCTTTCCCTGCTGAATAACCATCCTGCCAGCGCCTATACCATTTCAAAAGATTCAGGGGTTCCCCATTCCAGAGTGTATGATATTACCCGCAGGCTTATAGAGAAGGGGATAGCTGTTTCCACCGGTATCAAACCTGAACAGTTCAGTCCTCTTTCTCCGGATGAGCTGGTTTTTAAACTGAAAAAGGAGTATGAACAGTCTACAGAAGAGTTGGAGAAGCAGTTGAAAAGCATCAGTTTTAAATCGGATTTTGATCCGGTATGGAATATTCCCGACAGAGAGCAGGCTTTTAAGCTGGCGGGGGACCAGATTAATCATGCAGAACGTTCAGTTTATATAGGAATTTGGTCAGAAGAGCTTCCTCTTATTTCAAAAGAGCTTAAGGACGCAGACCGCAGGGGGGTCAGTATTTTTGTACTGATCTACGGAGATGATACGCTGGATTTCGGGGAGGTTTATAACCACGAAACAGAAGGCTTTGAGGCTATTGAGGAGCTGGGCAGAACCCTTGATTGTGCTGTGGATGACAAGTGGTGTATATCAGGAGCCCTCGGGGGACTCCGTGACAGCCAGATAATATGGACAAGAAACCCCTCCCTTGTTCATACGATAAAGAGCTATATTTCCCATGATTTTTATCTTGCCGAGATTATGAAGCAGTTCGGCAGCGGAATCGACAAGGAGTATGGGAAAAATCTATCCATACTCAGACAGAAATTTATCTAACTGTTAAAGGAATTTTATTTCAGAATTCATTTTAAGCAACATGTGAAATGGTGTTGTATATTGAACAGTACTTGCATGCAAATTCCATTGATTTTACAAACATCTTTTAAGGCTTTAATATATTTTTCATCGTTCCAGCCGTATAAACGTAAACTCATTTTTACTCCTGATAGCTATCATTTCAGGAATACTATTCAGAACTGTTAGTTCTGAAACCAGGTTGAAAAAATCAATTCCTGATTGTCAAATAGAGATGAAACTGTCAAGTAAATATCGACAGGAATGGTTATTACTGCTAATATCTGGAGATATTTGACAAATAATTGGTATTAATGCCTGTTTTCTGCAGAGAAGAGGAAACCATTGAAAAAGCTGCTTGTAATAGATAACTACGACTCCTTTACCTACAATCTGGTACAGATGTTCATGCAGTTTGATCTTTTTATTAGTGTATATAGAAATGATAAAGTAAACCTTAATGAGATATCCGCACTATCTCCTGATTATATTCTTATCAGTCCCGGACCAAGAACACCTGCATATTCAGGGATCTCTATCCCCCTCATAAAAAGTTACTATAAAACCACCCCTATCCTGGGGGTTTGTCTTGGGATGCAGTGCATCAATGAGGTTTTTGGAGGAAAGACAGTTAAGGGTCCCATACCTGTACACGGAAAGACAAGTCTGGTGTTTCATGAGAACCATGGCATTTTCAGATCAATGCCGGAGCCTTTCAGAGCTGCCAGATATCATTCCTTGATTATCCAACGGGAGACAGAAGAAATGATTGAAACAGCGCACACAGAGGATGGTATAGTAATGGGGATAGAACATTCTACGTACCCTCTTCACGGGATTCAGTTTCATCCGGAAAGTTTTATGACCCAGGAGGGGTATATCATGATAGAAAACTTCCTTAAGCTGGAAAGGGTAAAAGATGAATGATGCATTAATAGAACTCCCCAAAATAACCGGCATAGAAGAGCAGACTATCTTCGGACAGGATTTTTTCAATGATATTGCTGAACAAGCTGCTGCAAGAGAGGGATCTGTAATACTGCTCAGCGGAGGAGAGAGTGACAGTGCAAAATACAACATCCTTGCTGCTGAACCTATTCTGACCATTCGCTCAAAAGAGGATAAAACTGATTTGACTTTTGAGGATTCCTGTACAAGCCTCAAAGAGGATTCTCTCGAAATTCTGAAATATGTTACAGCATTCTACCAAAAAGTCTGGGATGACCTGCCTGGTACAGAAGATCTGCCTGTCATTTCCGGTCTTTTCGGGTACCTTTCCTATGATCTTAAGAACCGGATCGAAACCATAAAGCCTCAAACTATTGATGATCTCAATCTTCCGGATATCTATATGATTCTTCCCGGACTGGTTGTTGTACAGGAAATTATAACAGGAGATATCAGAGCATTTAGAATAAGAGCTGAAACAACTGATGCAGAAAACGCGGATAGCATCCTTTCCAGACAACCTGAAATTACTAATGGAAATTTTAGTATATCAAATGCAGGGTTTAGATCCAGCTTTGAAAAGGGGGAATACAAACACGCTCTTTCAGAGGTCATAAATTACATAAAAGAAGGGGATATTTACCAGGTAAATATCTCTCAGAGGTTTACAGCTGATTTTAAGGGGAACAGCTATACACTGTTCAAAGAGCTGTTTAAGGAGAATCCAGCTGCATTCTTTGCATATATTCATTGCGGAGATCATCAGATAGTATCGACCTCTCCTGAACGGTTTATCCTTAAAGAGGGGACCCGGGTAGAGGCAAGACCTATTAAGGGAACACGCCCAAGAGGAGCGACCATTGAAGAAGACATTACGCTGAAAGAGGAACTTGCTTCAAGTGCTAAAGACGATGCCGAGCTTTCGATGATAGTTGATCTTCTGAGGAATGATATCGGAAAGGTGTGTAAGGGGGGGAGTGTAAGGGTTGTAAAACATAAGGCACTGGAAAGCTACAAAAATGTGCACCACCTTGTTTCCACTATCGAAGGATGTCTGGATGAACATAAAGACAGTATTGATTTAATAAGAGCAACGTTCCCCGGAGGCTCGATAACAGGATGCCCTAAAATAAGATCCATGGAGGTCATTGAGGAGATAGAACCCTTTAAAAGGCATATCTACACAGGATCAATAGGTTACATAGGATTTAACGGAAGAATGGATCTCTCCATTGCCATACGTACAGCTACTGTAACAGGAGGGAAAATACTTTTTTCTGCCGGAGGAGGAATAGTATACGATTCTGATCCTGAAGATGAGTATTACGAAACCCTCCACAAGGGGCGATCACTAATGAAGGTTCTC
>QNBL01000235.1 GCA_003641695.1 Spirochaetota bacterium | reverse complement strand
TGATTTTGCCAGCTTGAGCACCATAACCATCAGTGATTCCGGTTGGGATACATTGGTTCAGGCCGATGATTATATATATAAGGGCAATGGAAGCATTTCTGATTATGGAGTAAACAATTCAAATCTTCCCGTACACTAAAAAAATGTGGAGCATTTATGAAAGATAAACCGTATTATGTAATTTATATTGTTATGCTTTTTACATTCATTTCACCGGCTTTATTCGCAGATACCTATGATAATCCTGTAGAATACATCTCGCCGGTAAGCTCCGCCGTAGGGGGGAGTCATGTAACAAGAAACGAAGGGTTCTCCGATCTTTTCAACAATCCTGCTGGATTTAAATCTGCTGGAGAGGAAATAAGTCTTGCCGAACTTAACCTTGGGCTTAAGGGGCCGGTTTTTGATATTGCCAATATGTTCGTAACCGGAGATTACTCCAATATAACTACGATTTTTCAGGGAATATATGCTGGTTTGGACCTTCTCGGACCAGTTTCTTTCGGTTATGTGGGAGACGGGTTGGGGGTTGGGATTCTCAGCAGCTCTCTCGGTTCAGTTTCCAGTACCGGTCCTTTAACAGTGGAGGTAAACGCAGGAGAGGAGATAGCCCTGAGCGGGGGGTATGCTTTCAGAGTTCCGGTGGGAGATCCGTCTGTGCACAAGCTTGATTTTGGAATGTTGCTGAAAGGAACTTTCAGGGGAACAGTATCCTTCGAGGAATCAGTGCTCAACATAATGAATGTCAGTGTTGATTCTCTGCTTAATGCAGATTTTGATTTTATGATCGGGATCGGATTTGATCTCGGTGTCATGTATACCTACAGGAATATATTTACAGCGGGGCTGACTGCACATGATGTATATTCTCCGTCAATTCATAATCTTTATGACTCACCCATGTCATTTACTTCCGGAAGTTCACCCGTTTCAACTACCTATGGGATTACTCCCTTCCGTCTCGATGCAGGGGTCATGTATTCTCCTGATTTCTCGGAGTTGAATCTGTTTATCAGCAGTTTGAAGCTCTATGCGGATTACCGTGACATTTTTGATTTCTGGCTGTATCCTGCTCAGGCAGTAAATCCGGTTCTTCATCTCGGTATTGGAACTGAGGTTACTCTTTTGGAGATTCTAAAAGTTCGGGCGGGATTAAATCAGGGACTCCCTGCAGCGGGACTGGGACTCGATCTGCATTATTTTACCCTGAACGCTGCAATGTTCGGTACTGAACTCTCAACCGAACCAGGGCTGCATCCTGTATATAATGTACAGATTGGACTTGAGTTTAGAATATAGAGAAAGAGAGTGAATAGTATTGACATTTTTTTATCAAATTTGTATAGTTCGCTCCGTACCTTACAGTGAAAGTGAACGTACGGGCCGCTAGCTCAGTCGGTAGAGCAACGCCCTTTTAAGGCGTGGGTCACAGGTTCGAACCCTGTGCGGCTCATTTTCTTTGTCTCCTTCGTCTAGTGGTTAGGACACCGGGTTTTCATCCCGGCAACAGGGGTTCGACTCCCCTAGGAGATGCTAACGGCAGGATTTTTCCCTGCCGTTTTTTTGTTAACAATTGATGTGTTCAGCTATCATTCCTTCCGGGGGCTTTTTTTTTGTCTGTTTCTATTATAGTATGAGGATATGGATAAAATAATACTAAAGGCAACAGACCTGGATGGTTACCTGACTGAGAATGACAAGAATTATCTGGATAGAATTCAGCATTACTACAGGGATGCTCAGAGTTCTTTTGAGATTCTTTCAACATCCCACAATGAACAGAGACTTAAAAAAGAAAAGAAGAAGCTTGTCCGTCTTTTTACAGATATGGGAGATCTCATGCAGGAGCTGTCTGCAAATGAGCCCCATCTTCATATTTATCCTTTTGATACCCCTGAAGAGATTCATGGTGAGGCTTCGAGACTTATTGCAAAACTCAGAAGTAAAAATACCCAGGAGCATGAATTTGTTTACTATATTCAGCGGGGCTACGAGATGCTGTTCAATCTTGCCTTCGGGGTAAGCAACGGTATAAAGAAAAAGAATTATCTTATCATAGATACACCGGTCAATATCCCTGTCCAGAATTACGCAATACACAAGATCCCGGATGTAGACGACTTGATTGAAAATACTGTTATGTGTGTGATGCTTCGGGGGGCACTTCTCCCTTCGATGATAATGAGCAAGGAGATCCAGGAGTATTCCTCCTCCAACTATCTTACCCCCTTTGCCCTGTTCAAGATAAAGAGGGATGATTCAAAGAAGGAGCATAACATGGAGTATGTTCTTGATCTAAAAAAATCTTACTTCGATCTTGATAAGCTGAATGGCAAGGATCTTATCTTTGCAGACCCGATGAATGCAACGGGGGGGAGCTTTGTTACTATCGTTAAGTATCTTCAGGAACAGGGGGTGAAACCCAAATCCATTAGGTTTTTTAATGTCATATCAGCCTTGAAGGGGTCTCTTCGGATAATCCGGGCAGTGGATCATATTGATCTTTATACACTGTGGATGGATCCGCTTGTCAATGAAATGGCATACATTGCTCCGGGACTTGGAGATGCAGGCGACCGTATAAACGGCCTGGATGCTGACGAAAGCCCCCGGAATATAATTCAGCTTATTGCGGACTATGGAGCAAATATTTCGGCTATGTACCGCTCCCAGGTAAGAGAGATTGAAAAAACTGTACTTGAAAAGTAACCCGGCGTTACTTGCAATCCTGTTTATTCCTTCCCTTATGTTCATGTCCTGCAGAAGCATGCCCGAAAAAGATGAAATGGCTCTGGTCTACTACAATCTGGGAAATGCATACAGTGAACTTGGCCGCAGTACCGATGCAGGGGATGCTTATGAGAGGGCTTTTGCACTCAATCCATCTCTGGTAAAAGCAGGATATAATCTCGGACGGATCAGGGTCGAAACGGGAAGGTATAAAGAGGGGATAAAGATATTTGAAGATCTTTTACAGCAGGATCCCGGAAACTCTCTTGTTATGTCCGCTCTTGCCTGGGCGTACTATAAAAACGGAGACAGCAGCAAAGCTATTACCCTGTATAAAGCAATTATGGAAGAGGATCCTGTCAATAAAGATGCCCTGTACAATTCTGCACTATTAATGTCCTTCAAAGGGGATTACGGAGATGCATACCCTTACCTTAAGAAACTTGATGCCCTCGAAGAAGCGGACTCATACATATACAAATATCTCGGAATAGCCGAAAAAGAGCTTGAAATATCTTCCGGAACCCTTTGGCTGGAGAAAGCTGCAGAAAGTAAACCGGGGGATGCAGAGATCCTGAATCTTCTGGCAGAGGCTTACAATAGTGAAAAAAGGTATACTGAAGCAGTGGAGACGTACGATAAGCTGCTATCCATTCATAAGACAGGAGATCTTCTCTTTAAAAAGGCACGTATCCTTCTTGTTTATATTGAAGATTATGATACGGGGCTTCCCGTTCTCGAAGAGGCTCTTACTCAGGGGCTTTCGGATAGTATCAAACTCTCAACCTTGATTGATTATCCTGACCTGCTGTATCCGGACCGTATAAAAACTGTTGTAAAAAAGATTGAAAAGTCTAAAGCGTCTTCTGGTAACTAACTGCCTTTTCCAGCACAGAACTGCATTGTTCAGAACAAATATTGTCTGAGACCCCTGTGGTTTTCCTGAAGTATCTGCCGCAGACAATGCAGGAAGCGTAGACAGCACTGCAGTCGGCAGAGCAGAAGATCTGTTTTGAACCTTCCTCTATGCTGAAATATCTGTTGCAGTTACGGCATCTTCTATAGATGCATTCTTTGTCATCCATCACAGTTACTATATCGGGAACTGACGGGGGCGTCATGACCTAAACTTGTTCTTTATGAAACTAAAAAGATAGAGTACAATGGCGTATGACTGTATTTCGGAAACAGATCATTCTGTCGTCTGTTTTTTCTTTTACAATTATTGTATCCATGATTTTCTCCACCTGGAGCGGCTACCGTCTTTCTCAAATTTACAGAACCATGAATGAAGGTACCCAGCTCCAGGTACAGTCCAGGGAGATAATGAGTTTGATGAAGGATATAGTATTTGACCTTTTCGCTCCCGAGGAGTATGGCCAGTTGAGGAATCTTACCTATGCCCCGAGATCCATTGTAACAATCAGGCAGTGGAAGACTTCGGTCGATCTTTACCGGCAGCGATTCTGGCTTTTTATCAACAGTCCAGGATTAAAGAATATAAAAGGTTCAGAGCTTGCTGAACAGCGTGATACGGCAATGATTCTGAATGACCGGGCCATGGAGAAGCTAGGTTATATGGAGCAGCTTCTTTTAAAATTACGCAGACTGTCACAGAAGAATCCTGAGAATATCTACAGCGAGATGCAGAAAGATCCGGAGCTCATCCCCTTTTTTTCTGAACTCCAGAAAACTTCCTATTATTTTACCAATAGTTTTGAAAGTTTTATGAAT
>QNBL01000234.1 GCA_003641695.1 Spirochaetota bacterium | reverse complement strand
CCCGCAGTTTTTACATGTAAACTTGTTTTCTTCCAATTTATGTACTCCTTGATTCATTACATTGGGGGTGGAGGGGGAGGGGTTGTCCCTCCATTGTTTAAAAGCCCTGCCAGTTCCGGTACTCCCTGAAGCGCTGCCCATCCGGCCATACCCTGTTTCCATACCATGGTCTGTCCGTTGATCTGTCCGCCGTTAAACATCTGTTGAATCTGAGAAATCCCGTACGGGCCCATCTGCTGTCCGTTGACGTAGACAAAGTATCCTGCCGGAGGTGGTGGTGGAGGTGTCATACCGCCGGAAGGAGGTTGTGCAGCACCCATTGATCCCATTTGTCCGGCCATGGCCATGCCAAGCCCCATGCCCATACCGCCTGCAGCCATGCCGCCGCCGGTCCCTTCATTGCTGGCCATGCCGAGCATCGCGTCCGCTCTGGCCTTCCGTTCATACATTCCCATCCGGCCGGAGGCAAAAAACATATCGTCACGTTTCTCAACCTTTTCTGCAGAACGTTCGGTAAGATCTATACTCTGGATAGATGTATCGTCGAGTCCTATTCCATACCTCTCGAGGAATGTCGGATCCACACGTTCTTTAAGCATCTCACTTATCTCGTCATAGTGCTGAGCCATATCGTAAAAGGACTTGTTCATCTCCGCTATTCCGGAAATTGCTTCTGTTACAAATTTTTTACGCAGTCTGTCCTGGATTTCCTCTTTTGTGAACTCCCCCTCGGTTCCCACGACCTTGCGGATAAACTTTACAGGATCCATGACGTGAAAAGAAAAATGTCCCCGTGCAGTAAGTTCAAGTATGCCGAACTCCGGATCCCTCATTCTGAAAGGTCCGGGGGTACCCCAACCAAATCCTGTTATCTCCCGTGTACTAATAAATAGTACTTCTGCTTTAAAGGGGCTGTTGAAACCGTACTTCCATCCTTTGAGGGTAGACAGCAGCGGAAGATTCTCCGTTGTAAGCTCATACATTCCGGGTTCAAACAGATCTGCAATCTGTCCTTCATTTATGAAAACAGCAGTCTGTCCTTCCCGGACAGTAAGTTTTGCACCATTCTTGATTTCATTTCCGTAACGTTCAAACCGGTAAGCAATTGCATCAGCATCGTCCTCAATCCATTCAACGATATCAATAAACTCACCTTTTAATTTATCGAGTAGTCCCATTCCTCAACTCCTTTATATATTCTGTCCCACCTCTATAACATATACGGTTATTCTCAACATTTCCACCCTATGGATTGAAACAGTATTTTTTTATACAATGATCCCGGAGGAGGTTTTTACGTTTTTTAGTTCCCTGGAAAACGGCATGGGATATAATATTGTACTGTGGTTTCAAAGCTGGAGATCCGATTTTATTTCTTGTCAACGTCTGGTTCAAGACATTCCTCGGTCGTCCGCGGCCCTATCAGGTAACTGTTCCGGGGAAACCGAAGATAATCCCGGCATTACCTGCTCTTGATTCATATGGCATTCCTTCAGGACATACCCAGGGAAGTGTTGTTCTTTTCGGATTTCTGGCCGGTGAGGTGAAGAAAATAGCCTTTACCATTCTCATGGTGCTGCTCATGATACTGACAGCATTAAGCCGGCTTGTGCATGGAGTTCACTACCCCCAGGACATAATCCTCGGAGCCATACTCGGAATTCTGATATTATTTGTTTATCCCCTGATTTATAGAGCAGGCTCCCGGTTTCTGTCAAACTTCATCCTCCCGGCTCAGGGAGTACTTTCCATTCTGCTCTTTACAGGGCTTGTCTACCTTTACAAAATTTTTATTTCAGATACCCGTTCCTTCCATTCCTATATTTCTTTGGCGGCTGTTTTCTCTTTCAGCCTTTTCGGCTTCAGTCTGGAGGACAGATACGTCCGGTTTGCAACCAAGGGAGGATTGATTATCCGGCTTTTACGATTTACCGCTGGAATTATCCTGACTTTCGGCATATACATAGGGCTAAAAATTCTCTTTGGATTTTTTAAAGCCCCGGAAGATTCATTTTTTGGCCTTACCCTCCAGACGCTCCGCTATGGTATAATAGGGCTCTGGATAAGCGCCGGGGCACCGGCTCTGTTTGTTAAACTAAAGCTGTCCAGAAGAGAGTAAAGACCGGAGTTCCTTTTTTCATGGAACCCTTACACAAAATATGATAAACTCTAATAACCAGGGAGGTATAACAGTGGAAATAAAGAATATGTTAACTGAATTCTTTAATAATGAAGAAACTATCCTTCTTGCGATCCTCTACGGCTCCTTCGCTGCCGGCAGAGAGACAAACCGGAGTGACGTGGATATTGCCATTGCCGGTCACAGTTTGTTTCACCCTGAACAGATCATGGAATTAAACCTGAAGCTTTCAAAACTACTGGAAAGAGAGGTTGATCTCATTGATTTGAATAACGCAGGAGGAACAATCCTTACACAGATTCTTACAACAGGTACACTTATTAAGAAGCAGGACACAAATCTTTACGCATCCCTGATAAAAAAAATGCTGTATTTTGAAGAAGACATGGCTGCGAATATTCGGTATATACTAAAATACAGACAGGAGAATTTTTTAAATGCCATCTGACGTTATCCAAAACAAACTCGAATCTTTAAGGAAATGCCTTTTAAGATTGGAGCAGAAAAGACCGGGTTCACCGGAAATTCTTGTTTCAGATTACGACATCCAGGATATTATATCAATCAACCTTGAAAGAGCAATACAGATTAGTGTTGATATCGCAGCACATTTACTGGCAGATGGTTTATTCCATCATCACTAACACTCCGTAAACTCTCACTAATCCAGTATACACGCAGAAAAGTGTCCGGGTGAGACCTCTCTCATGGGGGGTCTCCCTTTGCTGCACGCCTCGGTTGCATACCGGCACCGGGGATGGAAGTGACATCCTGCAGGTGGATCAATTGCACTGGGAATTTCTCCCCGGGGAATCTCCTCCGTTCTTCTCTGGGTCGGATCCGGAACAGGAACCGCTGCAAGAAGGGCTTTGGTGTAGGGATGATGAGGGTGGTCAAAGAGCTCGCGGGTATTTCCTATTTCCACAATTCTTCCAAGATACATTATTGCAATCCTGTCGCAGATATACTTTGCTGTGGAAAGGTCGTGGGTTACAAAGAGATAGGTAAGATCAAACTCTTCTTTCAGCTCCTTCATCAGCTCCAGAATCATTGCCCGGACAGATACATCCGCCATGGCAATCGGTTCATCAGCAACAACAAACTCGGGATTGGTAACCAGTGCCCTGGCCAAAACAACACGCTGGCTCTGTCCGCCGGAAAGCTGGTGCGGGTATTTGTAGTAGAGGAATTCCGCAGGGCTTAAACCAACCCGTTCCATCAGCTCCATTACCTTCCTCTTCCGCTCCTCTACCCCGAGGTCTGTATGAATTTTAAGGGGATGACCTATGGCATCTCCAACCCTCATTCTCGGACTGAGGGAAGAGTTTGGGTCCTGGAAAACAACCTGCATCTTTGAGCGGAAGGTCTGCATCTCTTTGGGACTTTTATCTGCAAGATTCTCTCCGTCAAAATAAATATTTCCACTTGTAGGATCAAGGAGCCTTATAAGAAGCCTTCCTGTTGTTGATTTCCCCGAACCGCTCTCTCCGGCAAGCCCCAGGACTTCGCCTTTCTTTATTCCGAAAGTAACATCATCCACCGCATGCACAAAACCTTTCTCTTTCCCGGCAAAAAGCTGATCAAGAAAACTCTTCTGTACGGGGAATTCTTTTCTTAAATTTTCTACTCTGATTAAATCTTCCATTACTCCGCCTCGTTGTAAAGCCAGCAGGCTACTTTCCTGCCGTTTTCATAGTCCTGCAGTACCGGTGTTTTTTCCCTGCAGATATCCATAACTTTAGGGCACCTTGGAGAAAACCGGCATCCCTTCGGGGGGGTGACCAGATCCGGAGGTGATCCGGGCATACTGGCAAGCTTTTCCTGATCCATCTTGATGTTGGGAACACAGCCGATAAGTCCTTCGGTATAGGGATGCATGGGCCTTGCAAAAATATCCTCAGCTACTCCAATCTCCATAATCATACCGCCGTACATTACTGCAATTCTGTCGGCGATTTCTGCTACCAGACCGAGATTATGGGATATTAGAATCAGGGAAATATTGTACTCCTTCTTGAGTCTTGCAAGAAGATCTATAAAACCCGCCTCAACAATTACATCAAGAGATGTTGTGGGCTCATCGGCAATTAACAGATCCGGATCAAGAATAAGCCCGAGTCCAATCATTATTCTCTGGCGCATACCGCCTGAAAGCTGATGAGGATACTCGTACAGCCGGTCTTTATCAATGGAAAGATCCTCCAGAACCTTTCCTGCTCTCTCTGCAGCTTCCTGCCGGGTAATGTGGGGGTTGTGCTCTTTCAAGGTTTCAAAAAACTGGTCCTCAATCGAATACAGCGGATCAAGAGAAGTAAGGGGGTTTTGAAATACCATG
>QNBL01000233.1 GCA_003641695.1 Spirochaetota bacterium | reverse complement strand
GCTTTCGGGGTTTATCGGCATCTCAAAACCTGAAGAAAACCAAGCGGAAGAAAAAAAAGAAACAGAGGAAAAGAAAGAAACGGAGGAAAAGAAAGAAACAAGCAAGGATAATCTGCGTAGAGATCATTCTGTTACGGGCAAAATTCTCAAAGTTGATCAAACCAAGATTGACCGCCTGATGGATTTGATTGGAGAAATGGTTGTATCAAAAAATGCTCTTCCCTTCCTTGCAGAAAGAGCGGAAAATATTTTCAATGTTCCGGAACTTTCAAGGGAACTAAAAACCCAGTTCAATATTATTAACCGTATAGTGGAAGAGATGCAGGATGCAGTTATGCAGATAAGAATGGTTCCCGTTTCTATTGTATTCCAGAGATTTCCAAGACTGGTGCGGGATATTTCGCGTAAGATCGGGAAAAAGGTCACCCTGCATATTGAGGGAGAAGATACAGAAGCGGAAAAAAATATAATTGAAAGCCTTGCTGATCCGCTTATACACATTATCCGGAACAGCCTTGATCACGGAATAGAGGCTCCTGATGCGCGACTGGAAAAAGGCAAACCTGAAAACGGAACCATATCTTTAACAGCATATCAAAAAACCGACAGAGTCATTATTGAGATAAAGGATGACGGTAAAGGGATTGATCCGGAAACAATAAAACGGAAGGCGTACGAAAAAGGTCTGATTGATGAAACAAAACTCGAGAGAATTACATCAGATGAGGAAGCTGTAAATCTTGTATTTCTCCCGGGTTTCTCAACTGCGGAAAATATAAGCGACATATCGGGAAGGGGAGTCGGGATGGATGTAGTAAAAAATGCAGTGGAAAGGATAGGTGGTGAAGTTTCCCTTAAAAGCAGACCGGGGAAAGGAACGGAAATTTCATTGTCGCTTCCGCTTTCCATGGCTGTTACTGATGTAATGATCATGGAATCACACGGTCAGATTTTCGGAATACAGATGGATCAGATTGTTGAAACAGTGAGAATACCCGAAAGCAGGATAACAGTAATCAAACACCACAAAACTACAGTATTAAGGGACAGGCTCATCCCCCTTTATGCGCTTACCGAACTTCTTTGCGTAGACAAACAGCCTGTTCCTAACGAAGAAAAAGAGTATGCAGTGGTTATAGTTAGAATTGGAGGTGAATACGCAGGAATAATAGTTGATGATTTTAGAGAAGTAGTTGATATTATTTTAAAACCGCTTCCCGGAGAACTAGGCAAGCTATCTTTTTACTCAGGAGCTGCTCTTCTCGGAGACGGTTCTATTTTAATGATAATCAACCCAAAGGAGTTCTTTTGATGAGCATTACATATAAAGAAAACACCGCGGTTTTTAAGGAAACAGCAACTGTAGACGAGGCTGATACTTTTTTGGAATGGATTACTGAACATGAGAACTACGTCATTGATCTTTCGGAATGTTCTCACATTCATACAGCAATACTTCAGATTCTGATGGCAACAGAGCCTCATGTTACAAAAATGCCTGAAGATGATTCTTTTGGTATATGGTTACGTAATGCTTTAGATTTCAAACAGGAGAATTGAATATGGGTAAAAGAATTTTTATTGTTGATGATTCTGCAGTTATGATTATGAGTCTTAAACAGATACTTGATATGGAAGGATTTGAAGTCGTATCAGCAAAGGACGGAATGGAAGCCCTGGAGAAAATAAAAGAGGGTTTAAAACCGGATCTGATTATAACCGATGTAAACATGCCGAGAATGGGAGGACTTGATTTTATAAAAAATGTCCGACCAATACTCAAATTTGTTCCAATTCTTGTTCTTACAACTGAAAGTGATATAGAAAAACGGACAGAGGCAAAAAACATGGGAGCAACAGGCTGGCTTGTAAAACCTGTGGGGGGAGAGGATCTCTTGAAAGTCATAAATCAGGTACTTCCCGGAGTATAACATGGGGGAAAACAAGAACAAAACGAGTACCAGCAATCTCGGAATATTTCTGTTTGTGGTGTCGTTTATATCTGCAGCGGCCGTAGGGGCATTCTCATGGATAGCGATGCCCATAACACAAAAGATGTTTCATATTAGTCCTGAAATTACCCATGCCGTTCTTATAGGTATTGCAGTTTTTATATTCTCAATAATTCAACCTTATATTTTAAAGTTGGTATCAAGAAAAATTGAACTTTTTCATGAAAATATCCGGAAAAAACAGGAAATCGGCAGCAATGTAATTCAGGAAAATCTCAGACAGGAACTTACGGATATAAAGGAAGAGTATTCAAAAAAGGACCAGGAGCTTAACCGGATAAGACGGACATGTACGGTTGTGTCAGATGAGCTTGTTAGTGTATCCCGATTTATGGAGATTATGCGCGGACACCTCCAAACAGCAAACGATAATACAGAAGAAGGTGTCATGGGAATAATAACGGCTCTTGAGAATATAAGGGACAGCAGTTCCGGCCTTCTTGAAAAACTTAAAACGGATAAAGACATGGCCCTTTCTTTTTCCCACAAAAACAAAGAACATTTGGAGCAAAATGCAGAACTAATAGGCAGAGTCAAGGAATTCATGACTCAAAGAACAAAACAGATACTAGAAGACACAAAGAAAGTGGAAACAGTTGTTGACGAAGTACGAAAGCTTACTTCATTCACTCACTTTATACAGGATGTTGCCGACCAGACAAATCTCCTGGCTTTTAATGCATCTGTTGAAGCTGCACATGCCGGTAATGCAGGACGGGGATTCAGGGTAATTGCAAAACGGATAAGAGATCTTTCAAATCAAATTTCAACACATATAAAGGAGATTGAGAAACAGTTCACCTATATTACAGAACATATTGAGACAAACATTTCAACGATTGTGGAAACCAGCCGTACTGCGGAAGAACGCAGACAGATGGAGGAGATTGCAGGCAGTCTTATAGAAATGGGCGAGAATTTTGAACAGATGGATACATTTTTAATGAATATAACATCAGACTCACAAAAAACAATGGGACAAATCTACGGTGAAATACTATCAACCCTCGGACTAATCCAGTTCCAGGATGTAACGAGGCAACAGATAGAACAGGTTACGGAATCATTAAAAGAGTTCGAAGCATACTGCACCGGGATAAAGGAGAGTCTTGCTGCTTCAGATCCGGGGATGATAAACTCATTGCAGGAAATAATTAATAAGACAAGAGAAACATACGTTACAACTCAGCAGCATTTGACCCACGATGCCATATCCGAAGATCAGAATACCTCTGTCAAAGCTCCTCCCATTGAACTGTTTTAATTATGAATATAATTGCTGTTTCAAACAGAAAGGGGGGTGCCGGAAAGACAACTACAGCAGTAAATCTTGCCGCTGAGTTTTCTGCATCGGGAAATAGAACGCTGCTGATTGATATGGATAGTCAGGGGCACTGTTCTGTCGGGTTGGGAATAAAAGAAATACAGAAAGGGAAAACAATCCATTCATTATTTCGGGATAATACAATTTCCCTGAACAATCTGATTATACCGACATCCTTTGAAAATCTTGACTTAATACCTGCCGACCCCCTTTTTAATCATGGAAAAGGGAACCTGTCTCCTTATCTGCTTAAAGAAGCCATACAAAGAGATTCTGTCCTGAAACATTACAATATAATTCTTATAGATACTCCCCCTTCTCTCGATACACTCCTTGTCAATGCTCTTGTTACAGCAGACAAAGTGCTGATTCCTTTTGTTCCGCACCAGCTTTCATACGAGGGAATAAAACAGTTGATTAGATCCCTGTACCCTATAATGCTCAAAGAAAATCCAAATCTTAGAATACTTGGTTTCCTTCCGACAATGGCATCCGACCGGATGAAATTTCATATCAAAATAAAGGGTAAGGTCGGAGAGAAATTCGGGGACGCAAAACTACTGCCTCCAATACACAACAGTGTCAAACTTGCGGAAGCATTTGCAGCAGGAAAACCGATAAGAAATTACGCTCCAAAAAGCAGAGGCTCAAAAGATTATAGAATCACAGCAAATAAGATTCTGGAAATTATTTCAAACTGATAACCCGCAGTCATGCATCCTTCCGGGTTTTTATCTTGACATTGCTGGATTTTGATTTACCATATGAGTGATAGCTGAGTTTTTCTCCAAAAAAATAAATTTGGTTTTTGGAGTTTTATTTTGTCCAGCCTTCCAGCAGGGACAGTTACCTTCCTCTTTACGGATATAGAGGGATCGACCCGGAAGTGGCAGAATTGGCCGCATAAGATGAAAACCGCTCTCAAACGGCACGATGATATACTGAGCAAGGCTATCGAGGATAACGGGGGGTGGGTATTCAAAACGGTGGGTGATGCCTTCTGTGCTGCTTTTCATACAGCAATGGACTGTATAAACAGTGTTATAGCTGTGCAGAGTGCTGTTACTGCTGAACAGTGGGATCTCCCCGAGAGAATAAAGGTTAGAATGTCCATTCACACCGGGGAAGCAATAGAGCGGAATAATGATTACTACGGGCCTGCTCTGAACAGAGTTGCACGGCTGGAAGCTCTTGCTTATGGAGGGCAGGTGCTTATGTC
>QNBL01000232.1 GCA_003641695.1 Spirochaetota bacterium | reverse complement strand
TGCCGTTCTGGTATTATCCCCTGTAATCATATATATATCGAGACCAAGCTTCTTTAATAACTCAACACCCTCTACAGAGTTTTCCTTTATACCGTCTGCAACTGAAATGAGGGCAGCAGGAATATTCTCAGATTCAGTATCAGAAACAATCGAAAGGATCATTACTGTTGCACCCCTTGATTCAAGAGCAGCCTTCTTTTCAATAATTGAATCGATTTTTATATTATTTGAAATCATAAAAAACTCTGTACCAAGAAGATACTCACGTTCCTTAATTTTACCCCGGATACCCTTACCGGGAATTGAGGTAAACTCCTCAGTTTCAGTTATTTTAAGCCCCCGATCCTCTGCGGCGTCTACCATTGCCTGCGCAAGAGGGTGTTCAGAATTATTTTCAAGAGAAGCCGCTATCTGGAGAAGATCATTTTCCGCCATTTTAATCAGTGGAATAATTTCCTGCAACTCCGGTTTCCCCTTTGTAACTGTTCCGGTTTTATCCAGAACTACAGTTGTCAGTTTACCGGCAAGCTGCAGAACCTCTCCATTCCTTATAAGAATACCACGGTCCGCACCAATACCTGTACCAACCATTATTGCTGTGGGAGTTGCAAGACCAAGGGCACAGGGACAGGCTATTACAAGAACAGCGACTGCAGCAATAATGCCACTGGTCAAGGATCCTATTACCAGCCACCAGACTAAGAATGCACCAAGAGCAATTGCCAGTACCACAGGGACAAATACAGCCGCAACCTTATCCGCAAGTTTCTGAATAGGTGCTTTTGATCCCTGGGCTTCCTCTACTACAGAGATGATTCTGGCCAGAACAGAATCTTTACCGACATGCACTGCTTCGAAACGGACAGATCCATAGGAGTTCATTGTGCCTCCTACAAGAGAATCCCCGACAGTTTTTTCTACCGGCATACTCTCACCTGTTATCATACTCTCATCAATTGAAGTATTTCCGCTTATTACCGTTCCATCAACAGGTACACGCTCACCTGGTTTTACATGAACAATATCCCCGGGAATAACATCACTTATGGGAACAACTATTACCTCACCGCCCCTCTCAACACTCGCACTCTTTGGCTGCAGCCCCATAAGCTTCTTTATTGCCTCGGCTGTTTTACCCTTTGCCCGCATTTCAAGGTATTTCCCAAGAAGTACAAGAGTAATAATTATTGCAGATGCCTCAAAGTAAAGACCTGAGTTGACAACACCCACCGATTCTGCAATGAAACCGTTAAATATGCTAAAGAAGTATGCTGCAGATGTTCCAAGGGCAATAAGCACATCCATTCCCGGACTCCCGGATTTAACAGTCTTACAGGCTGCAATATAGAATCTGGCTCCGATGTAGAACTGTACCGGTGTTGCAAGTATCAGCTGAAGAAAAGGATTATGTAAAAACATTAAAAATTTTACATCAAATATTGAAACAAACATAGCCGCTACCAGGGGCAGACTTAACAGGGATGAAATAATCAGTTGATTCATAAGTCGCGTTTCCGCCTGTTTTCTTTTTACTTCACTTTCATCATCTTCTCCGGTATAAACAGATGCAGAGTAGCCTGTTTCGGTTACAGCTCCCAGAATAGTTTCAAGATCTACCTTTTCCGGATCATAACTTACAGTAGCTTTCTCTGTAGCAAGATTTACTGTCGCAAAATCTATTCCATCTACATTTTTTATTCCCTTCTCAACATGACCTGCACATGACGCACAAGTCATTCCCGATATATCCAGTTGAATTATTTCCATATATTCCTCCTGCTGACTATTTTGTCATTTCACCTATAGTAGTTACCAGCTCATCAACTGTCTTGTAAGGATGATGAGCTGTTCTCTTTGGGAATAGTATACCCCCCTATAGTACATAGCCCAAGTTAATGTTTCTTAGCTATATTGTCAACTATTTTCCCGGACAAAGCGTATAATTTCTCACAATCTCAACATTGAACAGCTTTATTTTGACTAAAAATACATTCTATACTTCAAACCTCACCCATAAAGTGGAGACTGGAGACAATTAAATAACAATATTAAAATAATCAACACTTGGCGGGGGGGGAGATTTCCCACTTTCAACTACATGAAAATATTTATTTATTCCCGGATCCGTTGTATACTCAATCCAATGTATTACACCGGGCGTGTTTTAAAGAAAGAGTTTTCCATAGACAAGATATTCTCGATCCACTACTTCGAGTTTGTGAAGGACTATTCCTTTAAAGGGGAAAAGCACAATTTCTGGGAATTCGTATACATTGACAAGGGAGCAATCCTTGCAACCGCCGGGGATAAAACACACACTCTTATAAAGGGAGATATCATTTTCCATAAACCCAACGAATTTCACGATCTTAATGCAGACGGACATATTGCTCCCAACATTGTAATTATGTCCTTTTCCAGCAGAAGCCCGGGTATGAAATGGTTTGAAAACAGGATTATGCGCATTGGCAACGAAGAAAAAAACCTTTTAGCCAGAATTCTGCATGAAGCCGGGAATGCATTTGCTTCGCCTCTGAGTGATCCATGGCTTCCGGCTCTTGAGAGAAAGAAGGAACAGATATACGGATCCGAACATCTTATACAGCTGTATCTTGAACAGATCCTGATCGGACTTGTCCGAAGGGAGATGCATATCGGCACAAGTAATGAACCCGAATCCCCTTTAAAAGAAAAAACCAGCAGGGACGCTTTTAACAAGGTTATACTTTTTTTTGAAAACCATGTAACGCAGATGCCCAGCCTTGAGAAAGTCTGCAGAGAAACAGGCTACAGCTGTACCTATATTGAAAACGTATTCAAGGAAAAAACCGGCAGAAGCGTCATGGAATACTACAAGATAACAAAACTTGAAAAGGCAAAGGATCTTATCCGGGAAGGGAATTATACCTTTACCCAGATAGCTGCTGCATTAAACTACTCCTCCATCCATTATTTTTCAAAAGTATTCAAGAAGTATATTGGAATGACCCCGACGGAGTATTCATCTTCGGTAAAATTAAAATTATAATAGGGAGCGAAATGGAAGCAAACCCAAACATAATATACATAATGGTGGACCAGCAGCGCTTTGATATGCTCGGCGCTTACGGGAACAGGATCGTTAAAACCCCGAATATTGATAAATTAAGGGACGACGGGATACTTTTTACAAACGCATTTACCCCGACAGCGCTGTGCGGACCTGCAAGAACGTCTCTTTTTACCGGAAGGGTTCCCACATCCCACGGAGTAGTACGAAATGCAGAAGACAACAAGGTAAACAAAACAAAGGCGGATCCTGCCCCGGGGATTCCTGTTCTATCCGGGTTTTTAAAGGATTACGAAAAGATCTATCTTGGAAAGTGGCACATTGCCGAAACAAAGCTTCCAAGAGATTACGGCTTTAAAGGCCACAACTTTTCTCACTATGGGTTCCCGGGATCAGGGTTTTACAAGAATCTTGTCTTTGATCAGGGACCGGGAGAGGAGAATGAGTACAGAGACTGGATTCTTAAAAAGGGATTTGATGTACCCGTAGTCAGTGAACAGTTCTTTGGTAACAACCCGAACCTGAGGGTTCAGGAGCTTAGAGCTAAACTGAGCGGGCCGGAGGAAGCGTCCATACCCGCTTACCTTGCTGAAGAGGCCATAACCCATACTTCAAAAGCTGCAGACAAGAACAAACCATTCTTTTTGTGGCTCAACTTATGGGGTCCCCATACCCCCTGCATGGTGCCCGAACCGTACTACTCCATGTATGATCCTCCCGGAATTCCAGTGGACCCTGCTTTTGAAGAATGCTTTTCGAATAAACCTGTTCATCATAAACATGTTTCACAGATGTGGGGTGTTTTTGAACTTCCCTGGGAAGAATGGCAGAAGATAATTGCACGCTATTTCGGATACATTTCCCTTATCGACAAGAGTATTGGGCAATATATTGATTATCTTAAAACCAGCGGGCTCTATGATAACTCGTTGATTGTATTCACCGCAGACCACGGCGATGCAATGGGGTCGAACCGGCTCATCGAAAAGGGAGAATTCATGTACGACACATCCTACAGAATCCCCATGATAATTAAACAGCCGGGAAGCAGGAGAGGGGAAGCTGTCTGCAGCGAATTTGTTTACCTGCACGATCTCTTTGCTACTGCTATCGATGCTGCAGGAGAAAAAGTTCCTCCTCTGGATCAGGCTAAAAGTATGCTTCCCATTATAGAAGGAACAAACAGTTCCACAGGAAGGGAATACGTCTACGCCCAATTCACAGCCCACTTTACCGATTTCAACCAGAGAATGATCCGCACTAAATCCCATAAGTTTATATTTAATGGGCCCGCTATCGGAGAGCTTTACGATCTGATTTCAGATCCGCTGGAGCTAGTGAACAGGATCGATGACCCGCATTACAGCGGTGTCAAAAGAGAGCTGATATCTCTCCTTGCTGCTGAGATGAAGAAACTCAACGACCCCCTATCCGGATGGTTCAACCGTATTAAGGATGTATACTAGTAATTCCCGAGCTGTTCTGAAAGCGGGGTGAGCATCTCCAGTTTCCAGGGTTCGGTTC
>QNBL01000231.1 GCA_003641695.1 Spirochaetota bacterium | reverse complement strand
GCAGGCATATCCTGCCAGCCTATCTTAAAGAGCTTATGGAGAAAAGAAGCAGAGCCAAGCTGGAGAATAACGCCAACCTTTCCAAGGCGGTAAAAATATTAATGAACAGTTTTTACGGAGTTATGGGAACAACCGGCTGCCGGTTCTATCATCCGGATCTTCCCACCGCAATTACCGGTACAGGCCAGTGGATACTGAGAACTACGGCGGATTACCTTAAAAGCTCCGGTTATGAAGTAATATACGGGGACACGGACTCGGTGTTTGTACTTTTAAAACAGGAAGAACACCGGGATCCGGGAGAAGCTGGGAAAGAACTGGCAAAAAGAGTCAACAACTATATTTCAGAAAAACTGCTTAACGATTTCAATGTAGAATCAAAGCTCGAGATAGAGTTTGAAAAACACTACAGGAAGTTCTTCCTTCCCGCTATGAGATCCTCCACCGAAGGAGCGAGGAAACGGTACGCAGGTCTTCTGGATGACGATACAATAGAGTTCAAAGGGCTGGAGGCAGTAAGATCAGACTGGACGGAACTTGCAAAGGAGTTTCAACGGGAACTGTTTCACAGATTCTTCCACGGTATGGATATAAGAAACTGGATCCCGGAGTTTGTAGAAGAACTGAAGGAAGGTAAAAAGGACAATCTGCTTATCTACCGCAAAAGACTGCGGAGAAGCCAGGAACAGTATACAAAAACAACCCCTCCCCAGATAAAAGCAGCCAGGCTCCTGGATCCCGAAGGGAAGCGGCATCTTCGGGAAATCCGCTACATCATAACCTCCGAAGGGCCGGTCCCTGTACAGATGATGCAGGGAAAAGCAATAGACTATCAGCACTACATAGACAAACAGCTCAAACCCCTTGCAGACGGGGTACTTTTTACCATTAATGAAAGCTTTGATGGAATTATCAGCGGTAAACAGCTGGATCTATTTCCCTGAATGAATATGCAGATTTTTTAACATTAACGGTTGTCTCTTTTAACTTTTATTACTATTCTTATAACATATGAAAAGAATATATCTGGATAACAACGCAACCACTCAAGTAGACGAACAAGTCAAGGCAGTTATGGATCCTTTTTTTTGTGAAAAATACGGGAATCCCAATTCACTGCATCGTTTCGGTACCGAGGTTCATCCCTACATGAGGGAAGCCCTGGATCAACTCTATGCCGGGATACATGCAGATGATGAAGATGATATTATCATAAACAGCTGTGCCTCGGAAGGGAATAATACAGTAATCAAATCGGAATACTACAGAAGCATACTTTCAAACTCGAAAAAGATAAGGATGATCACCAGTACCATAGAGCACCCGGCTGTATCCGAAGCCTACCGGTTTCTGGAAAAGCTGGGAGCAGAGGTTATCTATCTCCCGGTAAACAGTGAGGGGCTGGTTGATCCCGAAGCGCTGCGTGAGGCAATAGATCCTGATATCACCTCTCTTGTCTCAATTATATGGGCAAACAACGAGACCGGTCTTATAAATCCGGTAAAAGAGTATGCTGAAATATGCCGCGAAAACGGAGTAAAACTACACCTGGATGCAGTACAGGCTGTAGGAAAGATACCCGTAAACATGAAGCAAATTGAAGCAGATTTTATAACCTTCAGTGCCCATAAGTTTCACGGTCCCAAAGGGGTCGGGGGACTGTATATCAGAAAAGGGAACTCCATTATCCCGCTGATCCACGGCGGTGAACAGATGGCAGGATTACGGGCAGGAACCATTAATACCCCCTACTTTATCGGTATGGGGAAAGCCATGGAGCTGGCTGTTTCCAATCTTGAGTTTGAAGACCGGGAAGTCAGGAGACTCAGGGATAAACTTGAAGATGCAATAGTAAAAATAAAAGATGTCGAGGTAATCGGGAAAAGGGAACTCAGAACACCCAACACCATTCTTGCCAGTTTCCGGGGAATCGAAGGTGAAGCATTTCTCTGGGACTTAAACCAGAATGGAGTTGCAGCATCCACCGGAAGTGCATGTTCTTCTGAGTCTCTTGAATCAAACCCGACCTTTGTAGCAATGGATATCGGCTCCGATCTTGCACATACAGGCATACGGTTCAGCCTTTCCAGATATACTACGGAAGAAGAAATTGATTATGCCATAAAGGTCATCCACAACACTGTTAAACGATTGCGGAGCATCTCCTCTACTAAAAACAAGGAATATATTTAATGGCCAAAACAGATTTAATAGGCGGATCCCTCTGGGAGCAGTATTCAGAAAAAGTAACGGAAAGAATGAATCACCCCGCATTTATGGGTGAATTGACCGAAGAAGATGCAGCTGCCAAAGGAGCAGAACTGGTTATTGCTGATTACGGAGCCGATTCCTGCGGTGATGCAGTACGGCTATACTGGCTGGTTGATCCGAAAACAGGAAAGATTCTTGATGCAAAGTACAAGAGTTTCGGATGCGGAACAGCTATCGCTTCCAGTGATGTTATGGCGGAGATGTGTATCGGCAAAACGGTGGATGAAGCGGCCAGGATCACAAACCTCGATGTAGAAAAGGCGCTGAGGGATTCCCCCGATCAACCGGCGGTTCCTCCACAGAAGATGCACTGTTCGGTACTGGCCTATGATGTTATAAAAAAAGCAGCTTCGGTATACAAAAACGTCGATATGTCCGTTTTCGAAGATGAAGAGATCGTCTGCGAATGTGCCCAGGTTTCATTAAGCACGATCAAGGAAGTAATAAAACTTAACGATCTTAAGACAGTTGAAGAGATAACTCAGTACACAAAAGCGGGCGCTTTCTGCAAATCCTGTATCCGGCCCGGAGGACATGAAAACCGGAAATTCTATCTTGTTGACATCCTTGCTGATACAAGAGCGGAGATGGAAAAAGAACGACTCAACACTGCTGCCGCAAAGAAGTCCTTTTTGGAACTGACTCTTATTCAGAAACACAAAGAAGTGGAAAAGGTGATTGAGCAGTATGTCCGGCCTATCCTGAACAATGACGGCGGGAGCGTTGAGGTAATGGATATGAAAGAGGAAGGGGGGAAAACAATTGTTTATATACGGTATCTCGGCGCATGTATGGGATGTGCGGCAAGCACTACCGGTACCTTCGAAGTTATACGTAATACCCTTAAGCAAAAGGTTGATGACTCAATAGAAGTACAGTTGGTTTAATGCTGCCAGGGACTCCTCATTCCAAAAATACACTACCATCGGTATCCATGTACAAGGTGATGTTTGTTTGCATGGGTAATGTCTGCCGGTCTCCATTAGCACAGGTGCTGATGGAATATTATTGTGAAAAAATGGAGTTGCGGGACCGGATTGAAGCGGAATCTTCCGGCGTAAATGTTTTCAGTGAAGGTCAACGGGCATGTATGGTAATGAGGGAAGCGGCTGCTGAAAAAGGTATTTCTTTTGATCATTATTCCCGTCGGTTTATTTCTGCTGATCTTACTCTATATGATCTTATTCTGGCCATGGATGAGGAAACAATGCGCCGCTTGAAGGGTTTCGCTCAGAATGGGGAGCTGCAAGGGAAGATCCGGTTTTTCAGGGATTTTGATCCGGTCCAAGACGGAAGCAACGAAGTACCCGATCCCTGGGGCGCTTTTCCGGCCGATTCCAAAACTGTATTTACCATGATTGAAAGAACTATAAAACCGCTTGTAGATACGATTCTTAAATAGCTCTCAATTCTTTCTACCGAAGCCCCAGCTCGTTAACAAAAGGCTCAATGTCTTCCCATATATCTTCAAACTTAACCCTTAGGGCATCAATAAATTTCTCAATTCCGTTACGTGTTTCCTTCGAAGCTTCGAGATGCTCTATGATCTCTTTTTTCTTTTCTTCGCCAATACTCTTTGAGTTACGTATCCCCTCAATAGCTTTATCAAGCTCTTTTTTATAATCTCTCATCCATCCATCCTCCGTTGTCTCCCATAAAATAAGCATTATCGTTGCACTAGTCAAATACAAAACAGTTTAATACTTTACAGATCAACCCTGCTGAAATCTTTTAAAAGTTCCCGGTGAAGCAGCTCATGTTTCCACTAATAAGTATCAGCGTTAAATTTATCTGTCGGCAGAGGAGCTACATTCGGGAGTACTTCCCCTCAAGCCTTGCAGGTTTATATATTCCCGCACAGGGGGAAGATGAAACTTAAAGAAATCCGCTACATCATGACCCCGGAAGGTCCGGTTCCCGTCCGGATGAAACCTAAGGAGATAGACTACCAGCACTATATAGACAAACAGCTGAAGCCCCTGGCGGACGGAATTCTTTTTACCATGAATGAAAGCTTCGATGAGATTATAAGCGGAAAGCAGCTGGATCTGTTTGAATAATATTAACCTTGAAAATCCCGGTATAACATGGTAATATTCAAGTATGATAAAGCGGAAAGCACTACTTTCAGAGATAAGGGACAAGATTAATAGATACAAAGTCACGGTACTGCTCGGTCCGAGACAGTGCGGAAAAACAACAATCGCAAAGGAAATAGCCGATGAAACAGAGGCGGAATATTTTGACCTTGAAGATCCCGACTGCCCTCTCCAGGAAGAACGGGCCAAGATTGTCCTTGAACGTTATAATAATCTT
>QNBL01000230.1 GCA_003641695.1 Spirochaetota bacterium | reverse complement strand
GAAACAAAGAAATAAACAACAAAATAGACTATTACAAAGAATATAACTCTGAGCCATGCTCCGGAAAAAAGAGGCAGTTCGGCAATTTTCTGAGCTACTGCAATGGTAAAAGGGTTAGTCACCGCTGCAGAGAACCCGAAAGCAAGGGCCAGAAGACTCATCCCCAGTCCGGTAAGGGAATCCCATCCCAGGGAATAGGCCAGAGGAATGATGAAAACAATCAGTGGTACGAGCCCTTCGTACACTCCGAGGAATGCAGCCATAAACATAAAAAGAAAGATTATTATGGCCATGAGCAGATACTTGTTTTTTTGGAACCTTTTTATAAGTCCGTTAAGCAGGAACGCCACAATTCCCGCTTCCTCCATTATTGTAAAGGAACCGCTCATGAATATTATGAAGAATATTATGGTGATAACAGTGAGGTTGTCTTTTCCAGTTACAACCTCTCCAGGAGCAGTGAACCATCTCCATACAGGATAGTTGGGTTTATCAATATAATGAAAAGAGCCTGGAATCAGCACGGATCGTCCCTCCACTTCTTGCCTGTCATAGCTGCCTGATGGAAGGGCTTTTGTCATTATCCCCGATCCAATCATGAGCAGCAGTATGATGAATGCGGCGCCGAGGAACGCTCTTAAACCTATCTTGATACTTGCTCGCTGCTGTTCATTGTCCACTATCTGACTCCTTAGAGGGATTTTATCAGTTTGGTAAAAAAATTAAAGATAAGCGTGTAGTTTTCTATTGAGATGGATTCATTAAATCCATGAATTTTCTTCAAGTCTTGTCCTGTTAGCACCATGGGAACAAACCGGTAAATATTATCTGCTATCTCTTTGTAGTGCCGGGAGTCGGTAGTAGCGGTTACGAGAAAGGGGGCAGTTACCGCTTCAGGATAAACAGCATGGATTGTGTTTTCTATTACAGAATATCCATTACCCTGTATATCTGATTCAGGGACAGGATTGCTCACATCATTTCCATTGGTAAATCCCACTTTAATCCGGGGATCAGAGATGGTTTTTTTGATCCGGGACAGAACGGTTTCCTTTGTATCCCCCGGAAGAATACGGACATTGATTATGGCTTCGGCATAATCAGGTAAAACGTTGTCCTTACTGCTTCCTTTGAGAACAGTTGCCGCCTGGGTCGTTCTGACCATTGCTGCTGTAGTTGGACTTTTCTTGAAGATCAGTTTTACCAGAGGACCGAAAAGGAAGAGATTGCTGAATACCATTGCCAAGGGAAAAGAAATATGAGGAGTAAGTGCCCTAAGGAAGCTGCGGACTGTTGTTGTCATATGAGCGGGGAAAGGATTTTGTTCCAGTCTGTATACTGCACGTGATATGAGACCTGATGCTGTATGCTCAGGCGGCATGGATGCATGTCCCGGCACCGCATTTGCAGATAGTTTTACGTTGGCAAACCCCTTCTCTGCAATTCCTATAAGAGCCAGGGGAGAGTCAACCATGGTAAGCATTTTTTTTGTAATGATGGATCCTTCATCGAGAACCCAGCTGAAAGAGATCTTCTGCTCTTTGAAATACTTTACGATTTCAACGGCTCCATGAAGTCCCATGATCTCTTCATCACCTCCGAAGGCAAGGTATAGTGTAGTTTCTGGAATAAAATCTTTAGAAAGAAGGTTCTCAACAGCTTCGAGAATACCTGTAAGGGAATTCTTTGTATCCAGTGTTCCCCGTCCCAGTATTTCAGCCCCTGTTATCTCTCCCCCAAAAGGAGGGAAGTCCCAGCCGGTTTCCTGGGCTGGGACAACGTCAAAGTGTGCCATAAAAAGTACAGGCTTTGCTGATTTGAGCTTCCCTTCCCATTTAAAAACATAGGCGAAATCGTTCAATTTTTTCAAGGAGAGGCGGGAGCTTGCGAGAGGGTAATTACTCCTGAAAAAATTCTCAATTCTGCGGTGTTCCTCAATATCGATACGGGAAAAATTATTATGGGTTACCGTCTTTAATTTGATAATGGATGAAAAACGTTCCAAAGCCCCTTCGGGGAGTGGAGTGCTCATATGGTTTTCTTCTGCTCCGTTTTCCGGTTTTTTTCTTAAACGGAGGGTTCTTAAAAACAGAACAAATAAAAAAGCTAAAACAATTAAAAGAATTATCATAACAGACATATCTTACAAGAGCAGGAATTAAAAAGCAAACAGATTATATTTTTCTATGAATGATTCTTGAATTTACGGAACAGGTATGAAAGAAAGGTAAACCCCAGGATGAGTATGGTTATTCCGGCAAATATCCATTTAATTATTGTTGCTGCTGCTGTCAGGGAAAACAGGACTTCGGGCAGCGGTGTCTCAGATTTAGAGAGGATTACCAGGATAATCATCCCGGCATTTTCCAAAAGGTCAAAGAAAAAGATGGTCAGCGGCAGCGAGGTGAGTCCAAAGTTAGTTTGGGAAGATTGGTACCCTTTATTTTTCCCTGAGGTCAGGAACAGGAGGACGCTCAGCAGAATAGTATATAAAACAGGATAGATGATATCAGCGGTGGTATGAAAAACGAGAGAGAAGGTTTTCTGCGAAGGGGACATCCCCTGTACATATTCGATAAGATCCCCGGCTGGATAATGCAGCATGATATCGTGAGGCTGGAGATTTCCCCTGGCCATAATAGAGGGGAAAATAACCATGTTAAAAAGAAGCAAAAGCAGAGGGAGAAAAGCAACAACCCATCTCTTTCGGGACAGGCTGCCAATTATCGAAGAATATAACCGAAGTATTTTCATAAAAATAAGGCGCCGACCGGATTCGAACCGGTGCATGAAGGTTTTGCAGACCTCTCCCTTACCACTTGGGTACGGCGCCGCTTTTCTTTACGGAGCAAAGATAACAAAATTAGTTTACTTTGTCCAGTGGCAGGTTCAGGTATTTGGATTTCACAACCCTGTTGCATAAACAGGAAGAACCTGCAATTATCCTCCTATGGGAAAGCCCTCTGTCCTGCTTATACAGCCTCCAATCCACGATTTCGCTCTTTACGATCTGTATTTAAAGCCTTACGGACTTTTAAAAATAGGGAACTGGCTTGAAAGAGGCGGTTGGAAAGTGGATTTTGTCAATGCCCTGGACTACCGGGACGTTCAGACAACAGCTGCTTTGGGGAGTGTGAAAAGGAAAAGTAATGGGACCGGAAAATTCCATAGAACAGAGCTCCCTTTCCCCCTAAAAGATACCGGGAGGAGAAGAAGGTTCGCCCGTTACGGAATACTTCCTGAAGTCTTTAGAAGGAAGCTGCAAGAATCAAAACCGGATATTATTCTGATTACCTCTGGAATGACCTACTGGTACCGCGGGTTGATCGAAGCAGTAGAAACTGTACAAAAAATACATCCAGATATCCCTATTGCCGTCGGGGGGATATACGCAACTCTTCTGCCGGTTCACTGCCGGAAATCAACGGGAGCGGATTTTGTTGTAGCGGGGGATGCGGAACCTGCCTTACGCCGTATCCTGAATGAACAGGGGCTGCCGGTTCCGTCTGCCGGGATCGAAGGGCCTCTATTGCTTGAGGATGTATGGCATGATGCCGGGATTATCCGGATTAATACGGGCTGCCCATACAGATGCGATTACTGTGCTTCCCCTGTTATCTGCAGTTCTTTTATCCCCGGGGAAGCAGAAAGAGCTTTTTCCAGTCTGCAAGAGATGCATAGACGGGCAGGGACGGTAAACTTTGCGTTTTACGACGATGCATTGCTGGTCAACAAGGAAAGAGTGTTTATTCCTTTTATTGAAAAAGTGATACAGAGCGGACTTGATTTGAACTTCTATCTTCCCAATGCAGTGCATCTGCAGTTTCTGGACAGAGAGGTATCGAAGTTGATGGTGCGTGCCGGATTCCGGGAAATCCGTCTGGGCTTTGAGTCCTCCTCCTCCGATTTTCACAGCAGACATGATGACAAGTACAGTGAGGAGGATTTTCCGGCTGCTGTAAGAAACCTGAAGGAAGCAGGATTTGATTCCGGGAGTATTACGGTATACATTCTGGCTGGACTTCCCCGGCAGGATTACCGGGAGGTTGAATCCTCGATCAGGTATGCAGCAGAATTCGGAGTCAAGGTATCCCTCGCTGAATACTCTCCGGTACCGGGAACTCCGCTGTGGAGGGAAAGTGTCGAGATATCATCGCTGCCCCTTGAGGAGGAACCGTTGTATCACAACAACACCTTTTTTTCTATGGAGTGGGATGGTTTTACCCTGGAGAATCTTGATTACCTGAAGCAGTTAGCGCTCTCTTTTAACAGGAAATTGGGGGAAAAGCAGCAGTAATAGTACTTCATCCTTTTCCTGTACTCCTGAAATTTGAAGTTGCGCTTCAAATATGCGGATTCCTTTTTACAGATTGAAGTCAGTACCTGTTATCCCTCTGATCATGGAGGTCAGTGCTTTGGCGGGTTCTTTTTCCCTGTTCAGAACACTGTAGACAACATTACAAACCGGCGTTTTGATATCAAACATTTTTGACAGGGAGTGTGCAAACTGAGAGGCAACTATCCCCTCCGGAAGATATCCAATCTCGTCTATATGGGAGATCAGGTCTTCAATATTCTTGTACTTCTGGATT
>QNBL01000229.1 GCA_003641695.1 Spirochaetota bacterium | reverse complement strand
GGCCTGATCTTTGTAGTTATCCCAATGTATTGTTTGTCCCTCTTTTGCGAGTTTTGTTTCTTCGCCTTTCTCTAAAGCCACCCTGCGGATATAAGCTTCATCTTTACTGCTGTCATCACACACATACAGTGTTTCAGGCTCGCAGTGTTCGGTAAATTCACCGATAAAATCCATCAATTTTTCATTCTTCAGAGCTTCAAGTTTGCTAAAGCTCTCCCCGCTCATCTTGCTCTTTACAAGAGCATCATACTTACTCATACATCTCTCCTTATTTCAATGGGAGTGGTGTTTCCATCCCTGAATTTCCCAATCTTCCGCCTTTTTTATATCCAGAACTTCCGCCTCAGCATAAAGCCTCTTCCCGGACAACGGATGATTCCGGTCAACAACGATCCTTTCACCATCTATTTTAATAACAGTAATAATTCCCTCTCCATCCTCATCTTCTACTTCAAACTCCATTCCTGCTTCCAGTTCCATATCCTGTTCAAAGTCACTGCGGTCGAGTTCCATGATGTAGTCTTCCCTTCTGTCCCCGAAGCCTTCCTCAGGAGACAGCCAGAGAGCCACAGAAGCTCCCTTCTGCAGACCTTCGAGAGCCTTTTCCAGCCCCGGGAGCATAAAGTCATGCCCATGGAGATATTCAAGGGGCTCTTCATCAAGAGAAGAATCTACTATTTCGGTATTTTCATCTTTTATTGTATAGTGAATGGTAATAATGTTGTCTTTCTCGACTCTCACACTGATACTTAACTATATTTATGGAAAATAATCAACAGATTATGCTATGTTATTTATTAAATGAAAGATAAACCTGAACTGTTATCACCT
This sequence comes from Spirochaetota bacterium, assembly GCA_003641695.1. Lineage (GTDB taxonomy): Bacteria > Spirochaetota > Spirochaetia > B11-G9 > B11-G9 > B11-G9. Next base: position 3,786 of record QNBL01000229.1, on the reverse strand, counting down.
GCAGGAAGTTTTGAATCTGCAATCTACGCCTTTAAAAACGGTGCGGATGCAGTCTACCTGGGACTTAAGGAGTTTTCTGCCCGCAGCAGTGCGGTAAATTTTTCCTTCGATGAACTTAGCAGACTTAAAAGATTTGCTCAGGAGAATGGTAAAAAGATCTATATTACCATCAATACAGTTATTACCGAACCTGAAATCCAAAGTCTTTTGAAAGCAGCAGCGGAACTGGATTTCATGGAAATAGACGGTATTATTATCCAGGATTTCGGAATTCTTTCACTGTTAAAGAAGTATTTTCCCGAAATACCGGTTCATGCCTCCACCCAGATGGCAGTTCATACCATAGAGGGAATCAGTTTTTTAAGCAAAGAAGGGATAAGCAGGACAATACTTTCCAGAGAACTCTCGGTAAAAGAGATTAGAAACCTGAAAAAAGCTCATAAGGATATGGAACTTGAAGTATTTATCCACGGAGCTTTGTGCTACAGCTTTTCGGGGTTATGTTTTGCCTCGGGAGTACTGTTAAAACGTTCGGCAAACCGGGGGGACTGTGCAGGAATATGCAGGACATGGTTTAACGGAGAGGGGAGAAAAGGATTCTTCTTTTCCATGAAGGACCTTGCGTCCTACAAACATATTGAAGAACTAAAGAAAGCAGGTGTTTCCTCCTTTAAAATAGAGGGGAGAATGAAATCCCCCCAGTATGCGGGCTTATCTGCTGATTTGTACCGGAATCTGATTGACGGGAAAACCCGTCCTGAGAACTGGAACAGTCTCTCCGCACCCTTACAAACAACCTTTTCACGCCCCTATACAGACAACTGGATATCCGGAAACTTCAAATCCATGATTACCTGCCATGACTACCCGTCACACACAGGAATAGAAGCAGGGACCGTCTCTTCCTCTGACTCAACCAGTTTTACATTAAAACTTCTTACCGATGTATCTGTGCGGGACGGATTGATGTTTTTCGTTCCAGATGACCTTCCCCGGGCAGTGAAGTTCGGAGTAAAAAAAATGTTTACCCGGGAGGGCAGAGCAGTAACCGGAGAAAAACCCGGAAAAACAGTTACAATCTCAGCCCCTGAGCAAGCTCCGGTTTCAGCACCGGTATATAAGATATCTTCCCACAAACTAAACTGGCCGGGAATAAACGAAAAGGCTTTCCCCCTCTGGCAAAAAGAGATCAGCATTACAGTAACCGTTACCAGTAAAGATATTACCGTTTCTGCATCCTGCAGAGGCAGGGAGTATCTGGTCTCAAAGATTTTACCCGTCGAGAAAGCCAGAAGCCGGAACGATTTTAAAAAAATACTGCTGGATCTTTTTCAGTCTTCTGGCGACTCCGCCTTTACCTGCGGAAAAATCAGACTGATAAACCAGACAGATTTTGATGATAACTCAATATTCATACCCCCGAAGGAACTAAAAAGTACACGGAGAGCGTTTTTTGACAGGCTGGACAGCCTGTCTGCTCAAGGAAGCATGACTCCCCCACCCAAACGAAACACTGTTCGTCTTAAAAGGGAGCACAGCAGGGGTATCCCCAGGGGAAAACTTGTTCCAGAAGGAAACGGTAAAATACCCTTTGTGCTTTTTGATTCAGAGTTTTCACAAAATTCACTTCCGGTAATCGCCGGCAAAAGGTATGTCCCTCTTATGCCGGTACTCTTTAACAGCCAGGCATACCTGAAACAGCTCGTTAACATGATTGAATCCGGAAGCACTATCCATTTTGTACTTGGACTGAACAACCCGACTCATCTGGAGTGGGTAAGCAAACTTTCTCAATATGAAAACGTTTCATTCTTCGTAGATTACGGATTGTATACAGCAAACTCATACGCCTACCGGTTTTTCACCGAAAGAATTCCCAAATTAGAGTTCTGTTACTTCTGGATAGAGGGAAGCTGGGAAGAGTATCTCTCTCTTATACAGTCAACAGGGGATACCGGAGTACCCCTCTATTTTATTGGTCAGTCATTTGCACCGCACCTATTCCTGAGCAGAGGATGCTACACCAACAACCTGAACGGAGGTACGTGTCCCGCTTCATGCAGCAGAAGGTTCACCTACTCACTCACCCAGGGTTCCAGGAAATATCAGGTTGTTGTTAAGGACTGTATTACCTGGTTATTCAATAAGGCTTGAGTGCTGTTCGTTTGCCCGTACAATTTTCCGGGCCAGGAGTTTTGAGAGGAATATACCGTAATGGGGGAATTTTTTCATAACCTGAACAAACGTTTTTCTTGAAATTTTAATCAGTTTCCCCGGCTCCACTGTTTTGACTGTAGCGCTTCGCCGGTTGTTTAGAAGGAATGCCATTTCACCCATAAACAGATCCGCCGGGGTAGCGCTTCCGACAACCCGCCCCTTATGATAAACACTGTATACACCGCTTGCTATGTAGTACAGGAAGTTCCCCTTCTCCCCCTCTTTAAAGATTATATCGCCGGCCTTCGTATACAGCGGTTCTTCCCCGGCAAATCCGAGGGGAGCTTCCTTTGCAACAGACTGATCGTGCTTGAACACAACCTTTACCTCGTTCCCTTTGTCGTTGTAGGTAATGCTTTCACAGATATTTTCAGCCATCAGGATTCCCCTGCCATGCTGGGAGAGCGGATCATTGGTATCAACCTTTTTCCGGACACTGCTTACATCAAAACCTTCGCCTTCATCACGTATTACAAAAACGGATCTGCCCGGTTCTATATCCCACTCAAAATGAACTCTCTTGCGGGCAATATCCGGATCCTTACATTTGTCAATTACCAGGTCAATAACACTCTTCCCGTTATTCAAGTACCGTGATTTTTCATCAAACGTAATACCGCAGTGACCATGCTCTATCCCGTTAAAAATCAATTCGGAAAGGGCAAGCTGCAGATGCATTTTATTTTCCGGTGCCAAAAAACCTCTTTGAACAAGATTGGTAACTGCAATACCGGCATAGATTGAAACCGAAAGGATATCGTTACCGATTGAGAATGATCCCGATGACTGCTGCAGGAAATGGCTGGAAATATCTTTCTGATAGATAAGCTGCCAGTTCTTGGCAATAATATTGACACTTTTTACTATATGACTTGCTATACGTGAGTAATCCAGCATTACGAGAACATTCAAATCCTTGAGTTCCTCCATCAGCTCCTGTTCTTTTCTCTGCTCTCCATCGTAAAGCCCAATTATTCCAAAACTATGAAGCCAGGAGTCCTTCCGAACCTGATCAGCAATGGATTTGTAGGAAACCCTGGGGTCAGTACAGTTCAGTATGACAATTTCCGGGAGATCAAAATTTAGAGACTCAAAGATCCTTCTTTCACTGGCCATCATGACAATCGGGAAATCGTAACATCGTTCCTTTTTAAATGATGTTTCTATCTTTCTTTTGATACCCTGATCCGAATTAACCAATATAATAAAACCCATAACATCTCTACCCGTACGTTGGAGTACAGATCCGGCAAAATTGAGGCTATGCCCGCTTCGCTGGGCAAATAAAAAAGCCGAACCCTGTCTATAGGTTCGGCTGCTTTGTTCATACTTATAAGTATTTTATTTATCAAGGTACTTTGCAACAAACGCTTCTGCATTCTGGATGGATCCTCCTGCAGCTCCCTTGACAACATTGTTAACAAGAAGGGTGAACCCGATTCTGTTACCCTGCCGTTTCAGCCTGCCGGTGTAAACTACCATTCCTTCAGGGTCTCCATAGAAGGCCATCTTGATCTGGGGAAGATCATTCTGATCTTCATAGATAATCGGTTTAGCCGGAGTTGAAGG
>QNBL01000228.1 GCA_003641695.1 Spirochaetota bacterium | reverse complement strand
AGCTGTTATACAGTGAGTAAAGTGGCGCTGCAGGATATTCCGGAGCCTTCCTATGATGAAAAACCGGTTATTGCCGTTATTAATTTCCAGAACAAAACAGGAGACTCAGCCATGGATCCTCTGCTGGAAAACATCACCGGTTCCATGATAAGCGAACTTCATAATACCGGCTATTTCCGTATTATAGAGCGGGAAAGATTAAAGAGTATCCTTAAAGAATTAAAGTTTAATCTTGGAGGAATGGTTGATGCTGAGAAAGCAAAGCAGATCGGCAAGATGCTGGGAGTAGATGCTCTGCTTTTCGGAAACCTTTCATCGGTAAAGTATTCAAGGAACAAACAGACAATATTCATAGCCTGGACCGAGGGACAGAAGGTGGAAGTGGCTATGGATGCAAGGCTGGTAAATGTTGAAACCGGAGAGGTACTTGCTGCTTCAAAGGCATCCTCGTTTATTAAGCAGCGTAACTGGGTTGCTTTCTGGTTTGCCAGGCTGGGTAAAAAAACTAACAAGGATACAATTATTCAGACAGGAATTGATCAGGATATCAAACAGATTGCCAATGACATTGCGGCAAAAACCCCTACCCGCGGCGAATTGGGCAGGTAGTTTTAAGTCCACCTGCTGCTACTGATACTCTCTTACGGAAGGGGGTGCGGAAGACCCGGCTCCCGCTCCGGCGGCGCGCAAAGCAGAGCCGGAATAAAGCGGGGGCGTACCCGAAGGGCGGGACTGAAGCAGGGGGAAGACCTTCCCCCTTAATAATTAATCTATAGAGCCATCTTCATTATGCGGTTAAGCCGTTTTACAAACTCGGCAGGCTGTTTCAGCTCAGCACCTTCAACCATCATGGCCTGCTCAAGGAGCATAAAGCTTATATCCTTGACAAGATCCTCATCTTTTATATCAGCAAGCTTCTGCACAATCTCGTTGTCTGCATTTACCTCGAGAATGGGAACTATTTCCGGAATTTCACTCTGCCCCATGGCCTTGAGCATCTGCTGCATTTGTACGGTAGGATCGTTCTCATCGGCAACGATACATGAGGGAGAATCATTCAAGCGGCTGGACAGAACAACATCCTTTACCCTGTCACCCAAAGCATCCTTGATCTTCTTGAGAACAGGTTTTATTTTTTTCTCAGTCTCCTTGTCCTTTTCTGTTTTGAGATCATCGGAAGTACCGCTTTTGTTTACAGATTTAAGGTCCGTATCTTTATATTTTCCAATAGAAGGAACTACTATCTCATCCACTTCATCGTCCATAATAAGGACTTCGTACCCCTTCTTCACATAACCCTCTATTAATGGAGAGTTGCGCAGGGTGTCTTCGTTGTCTCCGGTTACGTAGTAGATAGCCTTCTGGTCATCTTTCATCCGCTCCTTGTATGCGGCAAAACTGGTATATCCTTCAACCTCGGTAGATTTGAATCTGACAAGCTCCAGCAGTGTATCCCTGTTGGCATAATCGGAGTAAAGGCCCTCTTTAAGCGGACGGTTATACTGCTCGATAAACTCGTTGTACTTCTCGGGATTGTTCTCTGAAAGATTTTTAAGCTCGGCAAGAACTTTCTTTACCGATGCGGTTCTGATACTGGAAAGGACCCTGTTCTGCTGCAGAATCTCCCGGCTTACATTCAGAGGCAGATCTTCGGAATCAATGATTCCTCTTAAAAACCGGAGGTATACGGGCATAAGCTCTTTTTCGTCATCGGTAATGAATACTCTGTTAACGTAAAGCTTGACTCCCGGTTTATAGTCAGCCTGATACATGTCAAAGGGTGCTTTTTTCGGAACATAGAAAAGAGTTGTATATTCCAGAGTGCCTTCTGCCTTTGTGTGAAGATACAGCAGGGGATCTTCACTGTCGTGACTTATGGTTTTATAAAACTCGTTGTATTCCTCATCGGTAAGAGAAGATTTCGGCTGCTTCCACAATGCAGAGGCTTTGTTTGCCTGCTCCCTTTTATGGACCTTTTTTTCTTTTTTGTCATCACCCTCTCCCTCATACTCGGTATCGTCGTACTCCAGAAAGATGGGGAATGCTATGTGATCGGAGTACTTCTTGATAAGGCTTTCAAGCTCCCACTTTGAAGTATACTCAGCCCCTTCATCGTTCAGATGCAGGGTAATTGATGTACCGAAGGAATCCTTCTGCGCTTCCTTTACGGTATATGCATTCTGACCGTCACTTTCCCACAGCCAGGCCTGATCTTCTCCTGCTTTTCTCGTAAGGACTTCAATCCTGTCAGCGACCATGAAAGCTGAATAAAAACCAACTCCGAACTGTCCTATGAGGGAGGCATCTTTTCTGGCATCTCCGGAGAGATTGTTCAGGAAGTTTTTGGTTCCTGAACGGGCAATTGTTCCGAGCTGTAAATCCAGATCCTCGGCGTTCATTCCTATACCGGTATCGGTAATGGTTAGTGTTTTTTCCCCCTCTGCAGTGAAAGAGATTGTAATCTGAGGATCGAATTTCAAGGATTTGAATGCATCCTCAGTAAGGGTCAGATACTTCAGTTTATCAAGCGCATCCGATGCATTGGAGATCAGCTCCCTTAAGAATATCTCTTTGTGTGAGTACAGAGAATGAATTATCAAATTCAGAAGCTGGGATACTTCGGTTTTGAATTTTTTCTTGGACATAGTTACTCCCGTATAGTTTGTATTGTTTTATGAACTTATGAAAATATACAAAAAAAATCATCCAACGGCAAACAACATTCATCTCTTGATAAAAGGATTTTTTTACGGTATTCTTTCACAAATATGGAAGACGACGACCCCCTGCCTGAATATCCCTTACCCCGGAAGAAAATGAGATGATACTGGAGATCTCTGTTCTTGCTGTTCTTCTTGTGCTTTCAGCAATTTTCTCAGCTACTGAAACCGCCTTTATATCTCTTTCGGTTGTAGAGATTGAAGAGCTGGCCCAAAAGAGGGGGAGAAGGGGCCGTCTGGTTAAAAAGCTGGTGAGCAGCACGGATACACTGCTGACGGCCATTCTGATAGGCAACAATCTGGTAAATATTGCAGCTTCTTCAATTACCGCCCATCTGACAATTACCGTTTTAGGCAGCACATCCCTTGGGTTTACCACAGGAATTCTGACTTTGGTAATTCTTATATTCGCAGAGGTAACTCCCAAACAGATTGCCATTGTACACAACAGCGGCATTGCCCTTTTCATGGTCTACTTTATACGGGGATTCGCCCTGGTGCTGCTCCCTGTAATAAAGCTGATCACGGCTATAAGCTCTTTTCTGTCAGGACTGTTCAAGACGGGGAACAGAGAAAGTGTTTCCCTCGACGGGATTCTTCACATGGTGAATCTGGCAGAAAATGAAGGGGTGGTTGAATCCTATGAAACCCGGATGGTAAAAAGTGTTTTCCGGTTTAATGACACCTCAATTCAGGCAATAATGACCCATAGAACAGAGGTGTTCAGCCTGGAAAAGACAGCTACCATTAACGACTGTCTGGAGCTTATCTCCGAAAAAGGGTATTCCAGGATCCCGGTCTACGACGACAATCCCGAGGATATTGTTGGAATTCTTCTGATCAAGGATGTCCTGACCTGTATCAAAAACGGGAAAGGGGACAAGCAGATCAAAGAAATCATGGTTGATCCTTTGTTTGTATCCGGTAACAGAAAGGTAAACGAACTGTTTACCCTTTTTAAAAGTGAAAAACTCAATATGGCCGTTATTGTTGACGGGTACGGCGGGCTTCTGGGGATTGTAACCATGGAGGATGTGACCGAAGAGCTTTTCGGCGAACTGTACGATGAACATGAGGAACGCAAAGAGGAGAAAATCTCCCATCTTTCCGAAGGATCTTACAGAATTCTCGGGGATACTTCAATCCAGTATATAAAGGACCGGCTCGATCTGGAACTCCCCTACAGCAAGAACGCCAGAACCCTCGGCGGATTCCTTGTTGAATACCTGGGGAATATTCCTGTAACGGGACAGAGAATAGAGACTCCTTATGGAGTGTTCCGGATCGAGAATGTAGAAAACAACAGGATAAACTCGGTTCTCTACTCTTTCAAAGATTCAAAGGGCTGACTCCCCTCCGGAGACTATTCCAGGCCGTTGACTCAACAGCCCCTCTGACGGTATCATCCCCCTATGAATAAATACCCTTTTACACAGATAGAAAAAAAATGGCAGGATTACTGGGAAGAAAACAAGACCTTCAAGGTTACCGAAGATCCTGCGATACCCAAGGAAAAACGAAAGTACGTTCTGGACATGTTTCCCTACCCATCAAGCCAGGGACTTCACGTAGGTCATCCTGAAGGGTACACAGCTACAGATATCTACTGCAGATACCTGAGGATGGATGGTCACCACGTACTGCACCCGATGGGGTTTGATTCTTTCGGACTTCCGGCGGAAAACTATGCAATCAAGACCGGCACACATCCAAAAGCTACTACCGAAGACAATATTAAAAGATTTACAAAACAGATAAAGACCCTTGGTTTCAGCTACGACTGGGACAGGCAGGTCTCCACCCACACCCCGGAGTACTACAAGTGGACCCAGTGGATCTTTCTCAAACTCTTCGAAAAAGGACTCGCCTACGAATCCGAAACCCCGATAAACTGGTGTCCTTCATGTAAAACCGGACTTGCCAACGAAGAGGTTAAGGACGGT
>QNBL01000227.1 GCA_003641695.1 Spirochaetota bacterium | reverse complement strand
TTTTACAAGGTTTTTATTGGGGATTTATACAGTTATCGCACAAATAAAAAACCCCCGCAGCTGCGGGGGAAAATGAGCATATAGAATTGAATCTATTATATGTTCGGTTTGTCGGGAATAATCAGATTCTCTGCTTTTTTCAACAGGTCAGCAGGAACAGGACGGATAAGATCGCCGTGAACAAGCTGCTTATTGTAATCTTTAACCGTTGAGTCCCAGTAATCTCTTCTGATGTAGTAAACTGCTGCACCGCCGAGTTCATGCTGGTATTCAGGCCATGGATATGAAGGCTGTGCTGCACCGAGGCCGTATCTCTTCCATCCGTTGTAGGATTCAAAAGTTGACCACCATTCCTGAGCACCGAGTACTTCAAAAGCATACTGTGCTTTTGCATAATACATTGCAGCACCTACACCGCCGCCTCTCTTGAAAGCCATTGAATGAAGGGAGATATGCACTTTCTCGTCTCTCTTTCTACCATTGGCAAATCCGGCAAGTTCACCATCGATTGAACCAACCAGATGATAGGAATCTTTCAGTCTGTTCCTAAGCCATCCGAGAATTTCTGCATAGACACGAACACCTACGATGTCGTAAAAATCTCTTTCTACTTCAAGAAAATTCTTTAAAAACTTTAACAGAGCAGGAGCTTCGTCCTTTCTGAGTGCTCTAATAACGAGTTTCTTGCCGTCTCTGGTTTCTGTATAAGCCGGTTCAAACTCAGGCAGCTCTACTTTTGGTCCTGAAAGCCAGGATTCAATTTCCGCTACGGGAATTTTTAATTCTTCCTGAGATACTTTCTCAGGTACTACTGATTTCATACATATTCTCCTTGTAATGAATTTAAAAATGAAAGAAGTATTGTAATTCGTGTTCTGATATCTGTCAAGAAAAAGTTTTCCTTTTTTTTATTTTTTCCCAAGTGGTTATTATTCCCTTAATTCTTGTTCCATTCTTCTTGACGTAAATAAATTCGGCTGTTAACATGAATTTTATTTTTCATAAAATTACAGTTTAATGAGAGGGAATATGACAAAGGAAGACGCTTTTAAAAGGTTTGAAGAAACCAGAGAAAGGACACTTAAAGGGGGCGGAGACGCCAGAATTGAAGCTCAGCACAAGAGGGGTAAATATACAGCCCGTGAAAGAATTTCCATGCTTGTGGATCAGGACTCTTTTACCGAGCAGAATGCCTATGTGGTACCAAGATCCAACGATTTCGGGATGGATAAAAAGAAGTTTCCCGGAGACGGTGTAGTCAGCGGCTGCGGAAAGGTAAACGGGAGAAAGGTTTATCTTTCTTCACAGGATTTTACTGTTCTGGGAGGTTCACTGGGAGAAATGCATGCATTGAGGATATCAGATGCTCAGATGGATGCACTTAAAACAGGGTCTCCTTTTATTCAGGTAAATGATTCCGGCGGAGCGCGTATTCAGGAAGGGACTCTCTCTCTCGACGGGTATGCAAAGATTTTCAGGGCAAACACATTAAGCTCAGGTGTTATTCCGCAGATATCCATAATTCTCGGGCCATGTGCCGGCGGAGCAGTATACTCACCCGCAATCACCGACTTTATCATGATGGTGGATAAGGTAAGTAACATGTACATTACCGGTCCGGACGTAATAAAGGCAGTTACCGGTGAAGAGATATCACATGAAGATCTGGGAGGTGCCAAGGCCCATACGTTCAAGAGCGGTAACGCCCACTTCAGATTCAGTTCGGAGCAGGAATGCCTGGCATTTACAAGGAGACTCTTAAGCTATCTTCCATCAAACAACAAAGAGATGCCTCCGGTTTCCCCGTGTGATGATCCGGCAGACCGGCCTACTCCCGAACTAAACGATTTACTTCCCGATAACCCCAGAAAGCCATACGATATACGAACACTGATTAATTCAGTATTCGACGCAGGTTCTTTTATCGAAGTTCAGGCTGATTACGCACAGAATATTGTAATTGGATTTGCAAAACTAAACGGGAATACCATCGGTCTAATGGCAAACCAGCCCAAGATGATGGCAGCTGTTCTGGATATTAATGCATCCGATAAGGCTGCACGGTTTGTGAGATTCTGTGACTCGTTTAATATCCCGGTTATTTCCCTCGTTGATGTTCCAGGGTTCCTTCCAGGCACAGCCCAGGAACACGGCGGTATTATCCGTCATGGTGCAAAACTACTTTATGCGATTGCAGAAGCAACCGTTCCCAAACTGGCCCTGATAGTAAGAAAGGGATACGGTGGTGCATTTATTGCAATGGCATCAAAAAAACTTGGATATGACAGAGTACTTGCATATCCATCGGCAGAAATTGCAGTAATGGGCGCAGAAGGAGCGGCTAACGTAATATTTAGAAAAGATATTGCTGCAGCTGATGATCCTGCACAGAAAAGAGCAGAGAAGATTGAAGAGTTTAAAGTCCAGGTTATGAACCCGTTTATTGCTGCCGGATATGGTTATGTAGACGAGGTTATTGATCCAGCTGAAACAAGAAAAGCTCTTTTCAAGTCCCTTGAGATGTACTTTAACAAGCAGGAAACCAGACCTGATAAAAAACACGGTAACATGCCGCTGTAAGGAAACTTCGATGCAGGACGGAAAAGAAAAGGTTCGGGAAATTGTAAAAAGTGCGGGCTACTGTCACATGGCCACCTGTGTAGAAGGGCAGCCGAGGGTTAGACCCATGAAGTTTGTTATTACAGAAGACTTTAAGTTCTGGTGTACCACGGTAAATATAAGCGGTAAGGTTAAAGAACTGACAGACAATGCCAGAGTTGAGCTGTGCTGGGTAGACAAGCAAGGCACCCATCTTCGGGTAGAAGGTATTGCCGATATGAGCGGCGGGGTAGAAAAGAAGCGGAAACTTCTGGAACTCCACCCCGGAGCAAAAGGATTATTTTCTGACGAAAACGACCCCAAGCTTGTACATGTGGAGGTTATTCCTACAAATGTTAGATGGAAGGACCACTCATTCGGTGAATATAACATCGTTCCCGTAGAATAGATTGTAACAGCTGTCCGCTTTGGCGGACAGCCTTTTTAGTATTGAGCAGGTTATAGCAAAGATTCAAAATGTAACCAGCCTTGAAATTATGCAAATAATAGTCTAAAAAATAATGTAGATATACTCATTATTTAAGGAATACATAGATGAATATACACGTAATTGAACCCCTTGGGGTTTCGGATGCAGTAATGAAACAGTTTCAATCAAGTTTTGCAGCAAAGGGCCACTCCGTTACCGTGTACCAGGACAGGACAGAAAATCCAGAAGAGATCATTAAAAGATGCAGCGGAGCTGATATTGTGGTTATTGCAAACCTGCCCTTTCCAGACACCGTCGTTAATGCACTGTCCGGCTTAAAGATGCTGGCTGTGGCTTTTACAGGAACAGACCATATTGCACTTGATGCATGCAGGGAAAATGGAATAGCTGTATGTAATGCTTCAGGATATTCAAGTATCAGTGTTGCAGAATTAACCGTCGGTTTTATTATTGACCTTATGAGGGATATAACAAAACTTGACCCGGTTACACGGCAGGGAGGGACGCGGACAGGTTTCCAGGGTTTTGATATCGCCGGTAAAACCATCGGGATAATAGGTACAGGAGCTATCGGACTGAGAGTTGCAAAACTTCTTTCCTCATTCGATGTAAAGCTGATTGCTTACAGCCGTTCTGAAAAAGATGAAGCACGTAACTACGGCGTTACCTATACAGATCTGGATACACTCTTAAAAGAAAGCGATATAATCACCCTTCATGTTCCCCTTACAGATGAAACAAAAGGGATGATTGATCTTAAAAAAATAAATCTCATGAAAGAAAGCGCCTGCATAGTAAACTGCGCCCGGGGTCCGGTTATCCGATCAGAAGACCTTGCTGCCGCTTTAAGGGAAAAAAGAATTGCAGGAGCAGCACTCGATGTGTTTGACACTGAACCTCCATTACCCGCAGACAATCCCTTCCTTTCACTGAATAATGTCATTCTAACCCCACACATTGCTTTTGCCACAGAAGAAGCTTTTATCAGGAGGCTTGAAATAATAGAAACCGATATTACTGCTTTTCTTGAAGGTGCCCCGGTAAATGTTGTTGTTTAAAGAATTGTATTAAGAGTAATTAAATGCCCAGAATCCTTTTATGAGTCTTCCATCTCTGGACAATACCCATGTGCATATAAACAACTTTATCCTGATATAAAAACACCTCATTGGAAGCAGGTTCAACGGTTAGTATCTTTTTGCGTTTCGGAAGTCCGACACTCACGTAGAGCTGTTCCTCAGTCATACCTTCAGCAACAGTCCCATCTACAATGGCAGTTTTCATTGCTTCGGATAGATCGGAATGATCTTCGACATACCGTTTCCGTTCTTCAGCCGCGGCTGCTTTCTCTATCCTGGCCCGCTTGCCGTACCTGAAGAAAAAATAAATAAAAAACAATGCTGATCCAGTATATATGAGTAGTTCACTGCGGGTTACTCCGCTGAACGTAAAATTGATCATGATTACCTCAAACTAATAAGTTTTTTGCGTATATCCCATTTCTGAAGAATACCTTCTTCCATGGCTGCAGTCATCTATCGGGATAAAGTTACCCAAGCTTATAGCAGGCATTACCTGCTCTCAGGAATGGATATAAATAGAGATTTCCTCGGTTTCCCGTCAGGGACCCATGATTTATGTCCCTTCCCGGTTGTATCTTCCACCAGGAGAATAGAACCCGGGGGGAAACT
>QNBL01000226.1 GCA_003641695.1 Spirochaetota bacterium | reverse complement strand
GTAAAACGTAATAAATAAGTGGAAAACTTAACAATAGCAGGCTGATTAGTACCTGGTGCAGCTTTCCAGCCTAGTAAAAGGGGGCTATCCTGCTCTCTATTAATTTAATCAGATTTCCACCCTCTTTTGGATCAAGTCTGCAGCTTTCCGTTAGAATTTTATACAGTCCCCCGGTTTTTAATTGCCGGACAAACTCATAATCTCTTTCAAAGGGTTTCCCATTCGGGCCGGGAGCACTAAAGCTGACTGCAGCTGCAAATACATCCAGAATGGCTTCGAAGGGTAAACCGTGTTTGCTGCATAGTCTTGCTGACCCGAGAATACGGTCATTTTTACCGAGTTTCCTCGGCAGATCCCTCCCGACTCTGAAAACCGTATCTCCCAGGGCTTTATTTCTGAACCTGAATAATAAATTATCAATATGATCATCCAGAACCGTTGCGGTAAAATCAGCTGGATACTCCAGTAGAAGAGCCGCTGCCGCCTCCTGCATGGTTCTGCGTACTTTATTTCGTATTTCTTTATTCTCCAGAACATCAGCGATAAGTATTTTATCAGGTAACCATTGGTATCCAAGGTATGCTGAAGCGGCATGTCCAAGATTGTGGATAAAAAGTTTTCTATCAACCCAGGCAGCTATGTTCTGTACAGCTTTTATCTCGGGGAATTCCGGTATATCGTTCATGAACCCCTGCCTGTCGAGGATCAGTGTGTTGTACTCTTCCGCATGAAGGAGAAGAGGATCTTGTTCAAGATCCTTCTTTGTCATTATAGGGACCATCTTTCCTATGCTTGTTTCCACAAGTCCTGATTCGTTCCCGTTAAGTCCTTTTTCTTTCAGTATTTTTCTGAAAAAATCGGCACCACCACGGATATTCTCAGCAATTATTACATCCAGAGGGGGATGGGAAAGCCGGATCCTTCTCTTTATCCCCTCAGCAATTACAGGAACTACTTTCGGCAGAGCTGCCTGCCCGACTGCAGTAGCGGATAACCTGCATTCACCGAGGATTTCAATAATTCTTTCTGTTTGTGAGATGTGTACAGCTTCAACATTTGAAACCTGCATTACTTCATCAGCCTGGTTGTTTCGCTTGATTATTATCCGGTACCCCTTTCTGCAGTTAAGGTTTTTTACCAGTTCTGTATTTGCATCAACAAAGGTAACTTTAAGTCCGTTTTTTACAAAGATATTACCGATGAAGGAGCGGCCTATATTCCCTGCACCGAAAACTACTGCCTGATCCATAAATTAAACACCCCACTGTCTTTATACCACAAATTGATTGTCAAATGCTTATAAATCTGTTTCCGCCATGAAAATTTTGATTTCAAAGTGGTTTTTTCACATTTAAAAAGCCAATTTAATAAAAAAATACGGCTAAAGGGCTAAAATAAAAAAATGGTTAAAAAAATTAGCTTGATAATAGTTAAGTTACAGGATATTATTTACAATGTGATTTGAAATATAACTGCAAATAGATCTAGGAGGATTTTGATGGATAAAGAACAAGAACGATCGATTGAGGAAGCCTGGAGCAAAGAATCAATAATGAATGTTGAAATAAACATTATTGAGAGAATGATCGGCTGCCGTACAGTAGAAGCAGTAGAAGCAGCAATCAGTTATGCTCGTTTCTTAAGAATGTCAGGACTGAGCAATGACAACTACCCGTTGTTTTTACGCTTATTGGAGGTTGAAAATCACTGGGTTATCGATGCTTTAATTGATAATAAGGACCCTTTCCTTTTACTCAGCTCAATTCAGCCAAACAATTACCTTATTCTCACTGCATACAAACTCTTGACAAACTGGCACCCCGGCGGTATTTATCCGAAGACTCTTGCCATTATTCTCGGTGTATTGCAAGCTGCTTACAGTTCACCCAAAGACGGTTTCAGGATTTATGCAGCAAGTATCAACGATGTGAATAACCTTGGGAAACATCTTAATAAGGAGTTGGGACAGGATGACCCGAACAACAGATGTATGTTGGATATTCTTGACAGATTGGGTGCTCTTGCTGGTACTTCTGACGATGCTGCTGTTGAGCAGATGGCACGCCAGGCGAATAATATAAGAACCTTCTTCTTCGACAAGAGGAAAAAGATGGAAGATATTATCCCTCAGGTTCTGCTTGTCAAGTCAGACTATATAGCAAAAGAGATAGCGCCTGAAAAGGTTTTTGTAACCAAATAATTAAAGAGGAGAAAGATATAATGAAAGAACTTTTTGAAAAAAAACAAAGCTGGGGACAGGAAGAAATAGCCCAAATCGAATATAGTCTCCTCAAAGGGTTTATGGGTGTACGGACGGTGGAGTCGGTTGAAGCTGCCTTGACCTACGCACACTATCTGAACAGTATTGGTATAACAAGCAGTAATTATCCTATATTTCTCAAAGTACTTGGAGTAAGAAACCGTCACGTTATAGATGCACTTTTGGGTACAAGGGATCCCTTCCTTTTTATGAGTTCCATTCAGCCCAACTATTTTATTGTTGCTACCTGTTTCAGCTTTCTTGCAAAGTATCACCCCGCTGAAATATATACAAAGACCCTTGGTATTATTCTTGGTGTTTTTCAGGCAGCTTACAACAACCCGTTGGATGGTTATAATATTTATCCTCCGACAATTGCGGATATCAATAGTCTTGGTAAGCATTTGATTGAAGAAAAGGGACAGGACGACCTTCTGAATAGAAGTATTCTGGATGTACTGGATAAGATCAGTGAGCTTGAAGGACAGAATGTTGATGAAGAGATGGAAGATCTTGCAGTACACGCTCACAACATCCGGAATAACTTCTTCGATTCCTCAAAGAGGCTTGTTGATATCATTCCGAATGTATTGCTGAAAAGCGAACCTCTTTTGGATCCGGAAATTGATCCCCGTGATCATGTTCCTCTTGCCCAGGCTGAAGGAAAAGGAAGTGCACCGGCTAAAGAAAAAGCTGAGAAACCTGCCGAGAAGAAAGATTAAGGAGTACTAAACATGGCACGATGGGAAGAGGATGGCTGGCAGGAAGAAGATTTAAATAAGCTTAAACTTACGTTCCTGAATAATATGCTTGCCTGCAAGGAGTCTCAGGGGGTAGACGTTACCGTTTATTTTGCAAAGTATTTAAATATGGTCGGGGTTAATCCTGATAATTATCCGATTTTCCTTGATCTCTTTGGAAAACGAAATCACTGGGTTGTTGATGCCCTTATCGGAGATATCGATCCACGGGCCGTTTTTAAGGATGTACAGCCAAATTACTTTATTCTTGCAGAATGTTTCAAGGCTTTTGAAAAGGTTGATCGTGGAGATATGTATCCAAAGAGTCTTCTGGTCTTTCTCGGAATACTGGAGGTAACTTACAAGAATCCTTTGGAAGGATACCGGGTATTCCCTCTCAATGCAGAAAATGTTAATAATCTCGGAAAGCACCTTGACGAAGAAAAAGATCAGATGGATCCGCTGAACAGGAGTATTCTTATGATTCTTGATAAAATAGCCTCATTGATGGATCCGGGAACTCTGGAGGATGAGGATATTGAAGTTATGAAGGTTGCGACACAGGCTAACAATATCCGCGGTAAGTTCCTTGATATGACGAAACATCTTAATGAAGCTTTGCCTGAACTGCTCCTTAAAAAGGGTGATTATTCGACTGGTGAGATTCCGCCCACACAATCTTAAATAATAAAAAGGGTAAAAAAAAGCTGTCCAATCGGGCAGCTTTCTTTTTCATGATTTTTTCCCCGGACTTGTGAACAGGGTTTTTAACCACCTGAGGATACGCTGTAACAGAGTGGGTACCGGCTGTACTGAAGGTTGCCCCGAATCAGTATTACCCGAATCAGTATTAATTTCCACTTCCGGTTTCACTGTTTTACCGCTGGATATTTCTATAGATTGATGCTGCTTATCAAGTTTTTTAGTATCATGCAGTTCCTGCTGCTGTATCTGTTTGTTTTCCACTTTCCCTCTATTATTAGTAGCAGATTTAGCTAGAAATTTATCTTCAGCAGGTTTTGATTCTCTATGTTCCATCAGCATTTTTATCCGTTCTTCTGCTGTAACAGATGGTTCAGGCTGATGAGTTTTTTTTGCATTTATACCCGCTTCAGCAGGAGCATCTAGCACCGGGCCCTCTGTTTTATATCTCTCCGGATCGCCAAGTTGTGGATTTAAACCGGGCTTGTTATGATACAGGGGAACTGCTGAAGAACCCGGTGATTCATTACGACTGTCTTTGTAGCGGTTTTTTTCTATGTTCCATGGATCAAGCTGCTGCCGCTGTGACTCAATACGATTAAAAAAATCAGCATTGCGGGAATAGGGTTCCTCTGTGGCTTTATTTTTTATTGTAGCAGTAGCTTCTTCGTTTACTCCGTCATTCTCCTGTCCATCCGGGGAAAAGGTTTTATTGGTGTTATCCCCAGGGGTATTCTTCTTTTTATTCCGTCTAAAAAGAGAAAGAATAAAGGAAACAAACTCCTTAACTTTTTCCTTTGGAAAGGGAGTGGGAGAAATCCCAACCTGCGGACTATCGAGCTCTTCCAGGTTAAAATCCTGAGAGCTTTCTGTGTTGTTAATCAAGGTATTACTCTTTGCAATTCGATCTTCAATTGAGTCTTCAAGGATACTGCGTGCAGGAGCTTTTGAAAGGAAAAGATCCAGAAGAATCTGGATTGAATTAAAGGAAAGCGGATCATTAAGCATTGTTTTTGTTGTAGCCGAGACCCAGGAGGGGATACTGTTT
>QNBL01000225.1 GCA_003641695.1 Spirochaetota bacterium | reverse complement strand
CTTCCGGTTTATCTGAAGGAAAACCATTTGACAATAGTCCGCGGGCACGGCCCTTTTGCCCGGGGAGCCTCTCTGGAGGATTGCCTTTACCGGCTTACTACGCTGGAGCATAGTGCAATACTCGCTCTTCATCTAAGAAGAAGAGGCTATACGATAGTGGATATCCAGAAAAAAATTCAGAGAATAGGGAGAGAGAAATTCTTCCCTGTAAAACCCCATCTTCTGGACGAGTCAATATTAAGCAGGAGGGATGTTGATGACAGGTCGATGATTGCGGATTTTGAACAGAGACTTAACTATAACTTTAAGAATCAGATTGGAGCTTACGGTACTGGTTCCATGAGCCAGAAAGTATCTGCGGATGAAATGATATACTGCCCCATGTGGGCTGTTCCTGACGGTATGGAGTTCCCCCTTCTAAGACTTAATCTTGCATTCAGGGATGACGACTCTGTTGACTTGCGTATGCATAAACTTATTTATGGAAATACAATTCAGAATGCCTGTATGATTACAACTAATCCAATGGCTGTAGCTGACGGGATGTCCATTCTTGCAGAGAAATACGGAACTGGAGTTTTGTCAGGTGAAAAAGTGGAAATTCCTTATGAACCGGAAAATCATCCTGTTGTTGCCCCTATTGATGCGGAAGCTATATATTTAAATCCAAGATTGGGTCTCGTGGATATTCATCAGTTGAACGACAACAGCCCGGAGAATCCGATTCTGGATATGCTGAGGAGATATAAAGGATGCTGTGTGGTGGCGGGATACGGTGTGATTTCAACGGGAGATACAACGCTGGAACAGGCAGCCCACAATGCCTCGTCAGCTGAAAGGATAGCGGGATTCAGGTCGGATGTTTATATAAATGAGAAGATAATTGACGGTCCGGCAATGAAATCATTTGAGCCTGTAACCATATAGGCTGTTGCCTGTTTTGATAGTATAAAACTGGATACTGGTAAGAAGAATTAACAGCACTACCGGAAACCAGTCTCCAAAACGCATGTAGAAGGTCTGTGCTGTTCTGTACACCGGAATCTGTACATTTTCGGCAGTGGAAACAAAGAGGGGAAGCATGTTTCTTCCTATTCCGTATGGATCTATTACAACGGTAACCCCTGCGTTGGTGGATCTGACCAGGGTTCGCCTGTTTTCTACTGCACGGAAAAGAGCCGCAGCATAGTGCTGGGTTTCTCCGGAGATGGTTTTTGACCATGAATCATTGGAGAGGTTTATCAGTATATCGGCACCATTTTTGAAAAAACCGCGTGCAATATACGGGAAGGTATCTTCAAAGCATATAGGGGAACCGAAAGATACAGATTCTCCCCCCTTGTTTTTTATTTCAAATATAATGTTTGGTATTCCAATGTTCCATCCCTGGGATGGTATCCCGAGGACTTTTATGAAGAAAGCCCTGACAAAACTGAGATTCCAGAACGGAATATTCTCTGCAAAGGGTACCGGATGAGTTTTTCCATAATACTCGAGGATATCTCCTTCAGGATTAACCAGCATTACAGCGTTCAATGCTGAGTATGTCTTTGGATCGAGTATGTAAGGGCTGCCTATGAGGATAGGTGTATCAATCTCCTTTAAAAAACTGTTAAAAGGATCCCCGGTAGGATTCCTCCTGTACCGTATACTGTTTTTAATGTAAGGATACCTGAACGCATTCTCACTCCAGATAATAATATCAGGCTTGACCGCCGCGGAATTCAGCGCCTCTCTGGTGAGTACCTGCCCCTGGCGTATGCTCTCCATCTCATTCCCTGCCACCCATGAATCTGCATTTTGCTGTACCAGAACTGCATCGAGAACAGCCGTTTCCGGATAACTTCGTTTTAGAGAAAAAGTTCCGTATACCAGCGTCAGGATGAGTAGAATCAGGGTAAAAGCTGCAGTCCGTCCTGAGGAGCCGCAGAGACTCCTTCTCAATGGCTTTGGATCTATTAATATTTCAAGAATGGCTGTATTTATCAGCGCGAAAAGAAACGACACTCCCCACTGCCCGGTGATATCCGAAATCTGTATCAACGGGAGGAAGGTAATGGAAGTATGGGCCAACAGACCCCAGGGCAGTCCCAAATATCCGGTTGACTTTAAAAACTCATAGATAACCCATACCCCTGCGGTTAGAAAAGGTCTGATATGGGGAGGATACTTTAATGCGGTAAAAAGTATTGGAGCAAGGACCAAAAAATAGAGTATATGTGCAGCAGCAACCCCTGAAAGGGTCCAAATGGAGAAATCCTGGAAAAAAAGCAGCCAGAAATAGACCGAGACGGTAGATATCAGGGCAAAGACAGCACCAAAGAGTACTGTTCGTGATAATCTATCCTGTCTGTAGAGTACGTACAGAAATGGAACAATGGCTATGAACCCAAAAACCGGATTACCGTAGTGAAGCAGCTCGTTTGGAAGTCCTAGAGCATATAAAAGGGCTGACACAATAACTAGTACAAAATCTGTAAGCACCATGGGATGATACTACCGCAGATAGGTTAACGCTTCAAGGGAAGATATTTAACGAAAAAAAAGATTTTGTTGATTTATAACCGGTTATCTAATAAAATGGTGGTCGTAATGGAAAACTTAATTTCTCAACATAAAGCCGAGTACGGAACTTCCCCCGAAGTTATCGCTCAGGCACCGGGTTCTTTTAATCTTATGGGAGCCAATACCGACCTCTGCGATGGATATGTTATACAGACAACAATCCAGCATACAGTGAAGGTTGCAATCTCAAGGCGGAGTGATAACTCCCTGCGTTTCTACGCAGTGGATTTGAATGAGAGGAAACGGACAACAATTGCGAATCTGAAGTATAAAAGGGAAGACCGGTGGGCGAATTATATAAAAGGGGTAATGTTCGAATTTATTCAGCAGGGATACCCCTTCCCCGGACTGGATGTATCGATAACCGGAAATATCCCCCAGGGGGTGGGACTCGGTTCTTCCGCAGCAATAGGGGTTGCCACTGCCATTGCTCTCCAGAAACTGTTTGACTTTGAACTTGAAAGAATACAGATGGTTCAGTCCGCATATCTTTCGGAAAGTGCCTTTATGGGAAAGAAGGAAAAGCTTACTGACCAGTTTGCCGCCATGTTCAACATCGCTGACAGTGCCGTTTATCTCGATGTACGTTCCCTGGATTATGCAAATATCCCTTTGAAGCTTGGAGAGTACATCTTTGTGGTCATAAACAGCAATGTGCCGATTATCCCCATTACCGATGAGCTGGAGGAGATAATAACCACCTGCCAGGAATCTGTCGAGAAACTCAACACAAAGAATCAAAGTGTAAACCTGAGGGACTATTCCGAGCTTGATTTAAAATCCAATCTTGGGATACTTAATGAATACTCAAGAAGGCTGTGCCTTCATATAATAGAGGAAAATAAACGGGTACTGGAAGGCAAAAGGATGCTTCAACAATCTGATCCCCTTTCCTTCGGCAGACTGATGAACAGATCGCATGAAAGTATGAGGGATAACTTTGAGGTATCTTCACCGGAGCTGGACTGGCTGGTTAAAAGAGCTTCGGAACTTGAGGGGTGTGCAGGTTCAAGAATGATCGGTCCCGGCTTCTACGGATGCACTGTTTCCCTGATGAAAGAGGGAATCCTGGATAGTCTTAATGAACGGCTTGAAGAGTACGAGCGCATCTTCGGTTTTCATCCCGAGTACTTTGTCTGCCGGGCGCCAGAGAGTGCAGGAATAGTTTATTTTAATGAATAGGGACTTCTTTCAATCAGGAATAAAACTCTACCGTGCAAAGCGCTATAAAAACGCACTTGAGGAGTTCCTTCAGGTGAAAAAGGATCCTTCCGAGGATGTGGATCTTTCCTATTACCTGGGGCTCTGTTATGCAAATCTCGAGCAGTATGAAGATGCTCTTGTGTATCTGGAGCAGGTTGTTACACTCCATACCGATCTTCTTATGATATATCAGTGCAGGCTTCTATTAAGCTACATCTATACCATAACGCGGCGCTTTAAACTTGCAGAGTTTGAACTGGACGAGCTTATAAAAGCCGGATTTGAATCTCCTCAGGTATATTCCATTCTGAGTTACTCCCTTTATGCACAAAACAATACAGACAGGAGCCTTGAGTACCTCGATAAAGCCCTTGAGATGGAGCCTGAGAACCCGAATCTTCTCAATTCAAAGGGATACATAAACGCCGATAAGGAAAGGGATATCGAAGAGGCTTTGGCTTATTGCAAAAAAGCGGTAAGGATAAAGAATGACCACCCTGCATACCTGGATTCCCTGGGATGGGCATACTACAAGACCGGAAGATATGAGGAAGCCAGAGTTTATTTAAAAAGGGCTTACTCCCTGGCCTCTGGCAACAAGACCATAGCAGGTCACTTGAAAGCGGTAATGGATGCAGAGAAAAAGTCTTCAGGTGAAGAGGCTTTATAGCTTTTGGGGAAAAAATATAGAAAACTTCTTCTTTTCGGTGTATACTCACCCTGTGAACAGTAAATATAAGATTGCTTTTACTTTAATTCTCTTGTTTTCGGTGTTTATCCTCCCGTTACCCGGACAGAAGGTTGATCTGGATCAGGTGGATGCATCTGAAAATCTCAGGCTGGGTATTTCCTCTTTTCACTCAGGTGAATTCAACAAAGCCATACTTTCTTTGGAGAAGGCACTTACTTACAAACCTGATTGGGAGATAACCAGGGTTTTTTTGGGAAATGCGTATTACAGAGCAGGGTTTACCGATGAAGCCCTATCCTACTGGCAGGATAT
>QNBL01000224.1 GCA_003641695.1 Spirochaetota bacterium | reverse complement strand
ATGGTTTTCCAGAATTATGCTTTGTGGCCTCATATGACTGTCAGGAAAAATATTGCTCTGGGTCTGGAACAGAAGGGGATGAGTAAAGATGCTATAGAGAAACGGATAGAAGAAGTCCTGGTAAAAGTTCAACTGGCAGGGCTGGGAGAACGGTATCCTTCAGAACTTTCAGGCGGACAGCAGCAGCGGGTAGCGGTAGCAAGAATGGTGGCGATGGAACCGGAAATTTTTCTCATGGATGAGCCGCTTTCAAATCTTGACGCAATGCTTAGAATCGATATGAGAACCGAATTAAAAAGACTTCATCACGAGCTTAAAGCTACAACAGTGTATGTTACTCATGACCAGAATGAAGCACTTACGCTTTCGGACAGAATCGCCGTCATGAACAAAGGGGAAATAAGACAGATAGGGTCCCCGAAAGAAATATATACAAAACCTGACGATTTATTTGTTGCAAGATTTGTAGGAAGTCCAAGAATAAATATTCTGCAGGGAATTGTGGACAAGGGGACAGTAAGGGTTCTGGATGAAAGTTTTAATACCAAAACTGAAATAAATTATAAAAAGAAATCTGTATATGCAACCATTCGACCTGAAGATGTTCGGATAAGCCAAAGAAAAACCGATGGCTGGCTGGAGGCAAAGGTTTACTCCGTTTTGCCAGCTGGATCTGAAACGCTGATTTATATTAAGTATAACAATAGTTCCATAACGGTTAAAATGAACGGATTTTCTTCCCTGAAAGAGGACGATACGGTATGGTTCTATCCTGATCCTCTAAATATGAACTTCTACAGCGCTGAAACTGAGAAATTAATAAAGTGAATCAATAAAAAAGCTGTACAAAACCAAAAGTTTTGTACAGCTTGAATCCGCTCCCCCGGACAGACTTGAACTGCCGACCTAGTGGTTAACAGCCACCCGCTCTACCAGCTGAGCTACAGGGGAATGTTTTAAAGACCTCTGTAATCTACACAATAGCTCTTTTTATGTCAATCTGTTTTTAAGAAAAATTAGGAAAAAATTTATACCACAATCCCGATCTTCATACCGCATTTTAAACATTTTCCGTTCTCTATTCCCTGGATACTGGTGCGGTATCCTGTACGCTTTACCAGCAGAGATGAGCAGTTTGGACAGTAGGTGTTGGAATCCATGGAAACAGTATTACCGGGATAAACATAATCGAGGTATTTCCGGGCTGCAGAGAGAGAACCTGTAATAGTAGATTCAGGCGTTGAGGGAATTGTATACCGGTAAGTCGGGTAGTATGCAGAAAGATGGAGAGGGATACTCCGGTCTATGGCTGCAATGAAGGAAGAAATCTCTTCTATTTCGCTGATACTGTCATTTTTCCCGGGAATGATAAGGGTAGTTACTTCAACATGAGAATAAGCTGTAGACAGTTCAATGAAATCTAGGACAGGACCAAGACTGCCTCCTATTTCCGTTCTGTAAAAGTCATCGTTAAAAGTTTTGAGATCAATATTAAGCGCATCTATATAGGGGAGAAGTTCCCCGGCTGGAACCTTGTTGATATAACCATTTGTAACGAGAACTGTTTTAATATCTGCAAGCTGTGCAAGCTCTGCTGCCTCTAGAAGATACTCAAAATGAACAAGAGGTTCTGAATAGGTAAAGGCTAAAAGCGAAAGGTTTCTATTTTTGACCAGGGTTATGAGCTCTTCAGGCGGTAAATAAGAGTCTGTGCCGGAAGGAAAAGGTTTTTGGGAAATGCCATGGTTTTGGCAGAATGGACAATGAAAGTTACACCCGTAAAAACCGATTGAAAATATGTTTGCCCCGGGTTGGAAATGATAAAGGGGCTTTTTCTCAATCGGATCAATGTTGAGAGCCGATGGGATACCATTGTACGGGAGGAAAAGTTTGTTGTTTTTGTTCATGCGGATACCGCAGTCACCAGTACCATCAGTTTTTATTTTGCATGCCTTGGGGCACAGGGTGCAGATTATATAATCTTTACCTGCTGTATAAAAGTCCATACTATCCGTTCACGGGTGACTTCTTTAGAACCTGATGGAGAATCTCACTGTCGTTAAGGAATCGTATGGGATCGTCCACCTCAAATGGTGTATATTTCATTCCAATAGTCCCTTTTAGAACCCAGAGCCTTACTATAGAGAGAGTTTCTCCCGATTCAGTTACCATTTTAGGAAGTTCATCATAGTGGATGATATCTTTTATAAGGAATTCATAGAAAAAAGTATCACTGCTGAAGGGGTTTACAATAAGTATGATCTTTTCCGTGTCATATGGATGTTTCCTGGGGGATCCCTTAAAACTGACTGCCTTTTCAATAAAATTTTCAGTTCCATCATACTTTACAATATCATACAGTGGTTGTGCTGAGAGATATTTCATTATGCTCATAATATCCTCCCTTAGTGGTAAGTATATGTTATTTTAACTTTGATGTAAAATCTTATCAAGTTCAAGTTTTGGAATGCTGTTGAAATATTCCAGAAGGTTATAGGATAAGCTTTCAGAAGGTTCTAAAAATTTAAAAGAAAGCTGCACGTTATTGCGCACTACCCTGACTGAAAGATTATAGAAGGAGTTTTTGACTCGTAAGGTGCAATTCTCCAATACTATTCCTTCCATAATATCCTGTGTTAAGCGGGGTATTTCCGGCTTGAAGCAAAGCCCGTTCAAAGATATATCGGTAATGGTGCCGGAAATAATTGTAAGCGTAACGGGGTGGCTGAAAATGAACTCAATATCTTCAGCAGCATGTCCAATGTATCTCCGGTCAAGTCTGTTATCATCAAGTACATTGTATCTGGTAAAAATGTCCTCCAGCTGCTGTATAACAAGAGGATCTTTTAGATCGTCCGGGATTATGCCGTTTACTTCCAGAATGGTTGCTTTAGTACTTTCTTCCACCGGGAAATTTTCCCCCTTTAAAAGAATAAAAATTGATTCTTCCCTGTTGCGGAACAAGCGGAGAACCTTTAAAAAAGGTTTCCAGTGCCGAGGATAATCAACAGCACTGAAAATAACCATGTCAGGGCTAATCTCCAGAATGTTATCTATTGCTTTTACCGGGTTTATATAATGGATAAAGTCAAAGCCACGGGGAGAAAGATGTTCGATAATTGTTTCTCTGGTTGAGTCTTTTTCGATAATAAGGAGTACTTTCATCTTTATTCTGTTCCTATATTCCTGATTTCATAGTTATAGATAGTCCAGAATCCCTCTTTCCTGTGAAGAAAATAGGTATACTCCTTTATTTCTGAATAGGTCCGGTAGTTAAAAAGCTCTCTGACACAGACCTTTCCCCTTAATGGAGTGTAGGTTGTATTAAGGATTTCAAAAGAATCAGGGACAAGGAGGATATCATTGTCGACAACCTGGTTTCTTAGACTTTCTTTGTATTTATCCAAAAGCTGTAGTCTTTCACCCTCGTTGCTGTTCCTGTACTTTGCCTCAAGCCGAGGTTCCTGGGTCATAAGACTTTCAAGATCAAGGTACAGAAAAAACCGATTCCAGTCATTTTTTTGTCTTGCAGTAATTACATATGAAACAACCCGGTCGGGAGGAAGTGCTGTTCTTTTTAGTATTTCACCCGTTTGTGAATCTATTCTCTCTTTTAGGTTAGGAGAAGATTCTCCAGGACGCACAGGAAGAGTAAGTATATTGGAGTAGAGCGTGTTGTTGGGATCCTTTATCTTGAAATCAGGATAAAACAAGCCCTGTACTATGTATATTCCAGGATCTTTAATAACTGAATAATCGGATAGTAAAGCTGTAAAGGAATACTCTTCCCCCGGCAGAAGGGTTATCTGTCTGTAGAAAACCGGTTTATTGGAGTTATGTTTAATAATATATTCCGGCGATGGATCCAACGGCTGATTTTTTAACGTTTTAACAGTCAGCAGGAAATTGTAGGAATAGATTTCTGCTGCATCAAAAGTAAATGCGGAGGGGGACTCATTAGACACAGTAATCTTGATTTTTATATCACTTTCTGGATAATAAATATGCTTGTCATAGTAATTGATGGACAGTTTCAATCCATCAGGGTTGCTCTGAAGAGCAAAAACTGATGTAACGGAAAGAATTATAAGGTATACTATTGATATGATCTTTTTCAAAACTTTACTCCCAACCTGTTACTACCATTTTCGGTTAAAAACATGATAACATTATTAATAAAAAAACTCGATTCTATTCTCTCCGGTAACGACTCCTTTAAAAGGCTTCTTGGGCAGTATAACGCAGGGATCAAAGTTATTAAAGTGGAAGGGCCGGAAGGATTCTTTACCGGATATCTTGTTTCAAGGCTGGCAGATCTAACAGGCAGAGGGTTCCTTGTCATTGTTCCATCTGTTAAGGAAGCCTTATCATTAGTTTCCGATCTGACAACTGTTAACAAGGAGGCTGTTTACTTTCCCGGATGGGATACGATCCCGTATTCCGGAAACGAATACCAGCTCAAGAACTCCGGTGAAAGAATGAGAGTTCTCTCTAATTTGTTAACAGGAAAGGACCAGATCACGGTAACTACTCTCAAGGCATTAGTCACTCCGCTTCCGCCTCCGGATTTCATAAAGAAAAAACTATTAAAAATTGCCAGAGGAAATCCAATTGATATTGAAGAAATAAGCAGGGAACTTTCGTCCATGAGGTATATGAGGGTTCCGAGGGTAACTGTGCCGGGAGAATACTCGTTAAAAGGTGAAGTCCTGGATATATACATGCCAGGAGATTCAACTGCAGTGAGAATTGTATTTGAATGGGACGACGTGGAAGCAATACGGCGTTTTGATCCTGTTACACAGATCTCGCTTAGTGTT
>QNBL01000223.1 GCA_003641695.1 Spirochaetota bacterium | reverse complement strand
TAATCCAATTGCAGATTTCGTAAAAGAAACAATAGAGAATCTGGGGGGTGCTATCACTTATAGCGAAGAGAACAGGGATTACTCGGTTTTTCATTTTACAGGTACTCATACGAATTTCTCACCCGCGGATAGAGAGTTTTCTCTTGCTCCCTACATCCGGAATACTCAGGATTTCAAAGCTGAAGGAATCACATACACGTTAAAAACAGCCTACAACATTCCCGGATTTGACACTGTTCCTTACGATTCCCTGCTGACTGTCTATGCAGCTGAAAAGAAGATGATCAGCGGGAATATCTTTATCTGGAATCCGGGGCAGGGACATATCCCTCTGATACTCCTTTCTGCAGACAGCAGTAGAGTGAAGAACCTGACCCTTGCATCGGGAGATTCACTTCAACTTGAGGTTTCATTAGAAAACTGCAGAAATTTCTTTCCCGGCATTCCAGTGGAAACCAGTACGGCACCTGATATCTTCACCGCTCTGGAGAGAATAAACTATGACAGTTTCATTATAAACCAGGCAGCTCTAGAGAACAGGAAGATTCTTCCTTCCATCATTGACACAGTATTTCATGCTGCAGCGGAAAGCGGAACTCTTGTACTAACCGGTAAGAGTGCCATTCTTTCCGAAATAAGCAGGGATCATCATGGATGGAAGCTTGCCGGATCAAAGAAATATAGAGGTTTTCGCATACTTATACTGAAAAAAGGAAAATAAACTCTTTATTATTACAGCAGCTTCAGTTATATTATTATAAGAGTAAAGTATTAAAAACAGGTACAGGAAATGAGAATAACAACAAAGGGAAGATACGCGGTACGTGCGATAATTCAGCTTGCCAAAGCAACCAACGATAAACCGATATCAATAAGGAAAATCTCGGAATTGGAAGATATTTCTCCGGAATTTCTGGAACAGATCTTTTTCAAACTGCGCAAGAAAGGAATAATAACCTCAGTCAGAGGACCGGGAGGCGGTTTCCGAATGGAGAGAAAGCCGGCTGAGATCTCCATTGCAGAGATATTTGATGCTGTTGAGGAGGGACTGTATCTCTCCCCCTGTATTTATGGAGCAGATACCAGCTGCAAAAGACAATCTGACTGTATTGTGGAAGCACTCTGGAATAATTCTTACCTGCATTTCAGGCACTACTTTGAAATTACCTCGCTTAAGGATGTTCTTGACGGAAAGTATCAGAAAAAACTGGTCTAATCGGGTTCTTTTGATTTGATATGCACATCGCTTTGAGGGTAAGGGATCTCTATCCCTTCCCTTTTAAAGGCTCTCCATATCTCGAGATTTATCCAGTGCTGGGCCGGGTATTTGTCCCTTACATCCCTGATCCATGTTAAAACCGCAAGATTTATACTGGAGTCAGCAAACTCCTTGACAAACACAGAGGGGTTCTTATCATTTCTTCGGTGGGGGCTGTTCTCTGCCACTTCGGCGAGAACCCTTATAACCTTCTCGATATCTGAATCATAGGAAACCCCGATATTATTCTGAATTATTATACTGCGGTCATCGTAGGAATAGTTATACACCACCTCTGACACAAATTGGGAGTTGGGTACTATGATAGTCTCGTTCTTTATGGTGGTAATCACCGTTGAGAAAGCCCTGATCTCGTCAATTCCCCCTTCATAGTTGTTTACAAGAATACTGTCACCTTCCTTTACCGGGCGGGTTAGTATAATAAGGAACCCTGCGAAGAGATTTGCAACGGTATTCTGGAGACCAAACCCAAGACCAAGACCAAGAACACCGAATATAACCGTTATGGATGACAGATTTATTCCTATTATAGATAAACCGATCAGAAATGTAATGGTCATTACTGAATAACGGAGGAGTTTCAACAAGGAAAACTGCCGGGCTTCATCAAATCCCAGTTTTTCCATAAAGGTCTGGTTTGCTATACCCCCGACCGCTTTTCCTGTCCATGAGGCAAGGTAAAAGATCGGAATTATTAAAAGAAGGGTTATTATCGAAATCTTTGTTCCGCCAAGATTAAAGAGAGGCTCATTAAGCGTTTTATAGAATATCTTCAAGTATGCCAGCATTTCAGCCCCGAAGAGTTTACCGGCAAAAAGAAGAACAAGTACGAGAAATACCAGACGTAATCCACGCTTAGTCCATATCTTGGTTCTATCCTTTACAACCTGCTTCAGCCTGGTTCCGTCTACAATTCTTGCCGTAAGCTTATTGACCAGTCTGATAATGACAAAGATAAGTAAAACAGGTATAAGGAATTTCAAACACAAGTCAAGAAGGTTAAAGGGAAGGGATACGATACCCAGTTTTATGGGAGTAAGAACAATTGTTTTTATAATCTCCAGATATTCCACCTGAAGATTGTAGCAGTTATTTTCTGTTTATACCACCCAAAAACTTTTTTTTACTTGACTCCGGGATGCTTAAGAATAGACTGTTAGTGTGACCATAGACCTTGAAAGTGAACACAAATACTACCATCATCTTCTGGAACTTGCCCGCGGGAGCAGGGGAGAAGCAGTTCTTACCCCTATTGAAGAGGGGCAGAAAAAGGCTGTTATCCGTGTTTTTGTCAATAAGGACGGAGAACACATTCTCCTTTCCGCAATCACGGTAAATCTTACAGATTTCAACAATCCCCTGCCGAATATAACTGTTTCCGGTTTTATATCCGGTACACAGCTGATCCTCTCCGTCTCAGTGGAAGGGGTGGATTTTCCGGTTAAACCGATCAGAGTCGGGACATTCCTGCGCAAGAGCTGGAAACCACCGCTTCTGATTATGGCGGCAGTACTGATCATGGCTCTGCTGCTATTCGTTTTTTTTAAAGTTTTCCCGTTATTAAAAAGTGAACCTCAAGTACTGCCCTCAAGTGAACCTCAGACCCGGGAGCCGCAGACATCAACAGTTGAAATACAAACTGAAGCAGAGAAGGTAACGGCAACAACTTCAGACGCACCGGAAGCAGGAAACACCATTTCAACCAGTACAACAATTTACTTCTATCCCAATTCATCGAAACTGAAGGATGGGGAAAAACAAAAACTTGACAATACAGCAGAGTTTCTGATCCGTCATCCGGAGAAAAAGGTTGTTATAGAAGGGCACTGTGCTCTATACGGGACACAAGAGGGGAGAGTACAGGTATCCAGAGCCAGAGCAGAGAAAATCAGGGACTACCTGATCCAGAAAGGGTGGAAGAGCAATGAACCACCCCTGATTACCTGGTACGGAGCTTCAAAGCCTGTTACCACGGACCCTGCCCAAAAGGATAAAAACAGGCGGGTCGAAATACGGATATCGAACCAGCTCTAGACTATTCTTCCGGATAGTAAAATATATTTCCTCCGGCATCCTTTAACTCCCACCCCTTTTCCGTCAGAGGGCCTACATAGTCTCCGTTCAGGGGGATCTTCCCTCCTCCCCCCGGCAGATCTACTGCATAAACGGGCAGTGAAAGACCCGAAAGGCTCTCCTTCAGTTCCTTCATCAGCGCCAGTCCCTTTTTTAAAGAGACCCTGAAGTGGGATGTCCCCGGAGCGAGATCACCCTGGAACAGGTAGTAGGGCTTTATCCGCAGCCTGATCAGCGTATGGAACAATTCTTCCAGATCTGCTGCAGTATCGTTTATCCCCTTTAAAAGGACTGCCTGGTTAAAAACCGGGATACCTGCATCTATCAGCATGCTGCAGGCAGCACTGCTTCTGCCGGTAATCTCATTTTTGTGATTAAACTGGGTCATGACAAAGAGAGGGGAATACCTTCTTAGCGTGTCTGTAAGTTCAGCATCAATCCGTGAAGGGAGAACAACAGGAATCCTCGTCCCTATTCTTATAACAATATCTTCCCGTGCTTCTTTCAGTGCAGACAGGATCCTGTCCAGAACCGATGTTTCCAGGGTCAGAGGATCTCCTCCGGAAAGAATTACCTCAACCACTTCCCGATGTTCGCTGACATATTCTGCAGTTGTTTTTATCTCCTGTGCAGAGATTATCCCTCTTCTACCGCCGGTAAAATTACGCCTGAAGCAATGTCTGCAGTACATGGCACAGGTATCCGTAACCAGAAGAAGTACCCTGTCCCGGTAGCGGTGAACAAGCCGTTCGGATATTTTGTATTTCTCCTCACCAAGGGGGTCATCCAGCTCCCATGGCTTGACCGAAAACTCTTCAGACGAGGGAATACATTGACGGCGTACGGGATCATTTGTATTATTTTCAACAAGCGAAAGATAGTACCCGGGAACCGAAAATGATAAATTATTTTGTTCTGTTTCCTTAAAAAAAAGTTTTTCCGATACGGTAAATTTAACGTTCTTTTGTGAAACAAGCTCATCGGGAGTCCGATAAGCTTCCGCCAGTTCTTTCTTCCAATCCATCTACCGCTTTGCAGTAACCTTCGAAATGTAGCTGGATTTAAAGGGATCCATCTTTTTTACCCACTCAAGGAATTTCTCAGCTTCCTGCTTGTTTGAGTACGGTCCGATTCGTACCCTGTAGTAATCTGCCCCATCCACAGTCTTTATGGTTATCCTGCTGGCAACTCCTTCACCGGAAAGTTTTTCCCTGGCTGACTGGGCACCTGACATATTCTTATAGGAACCTGCCTGTATCCAGTACTCGGTTACACTGCGAGGCTCCGGTGCAGGTTTTCCTACCGTTTTTTCAGGCACCGGTTTTACAGCAACCTTTACAGGTTCCGTCTTTTTTATTTCCTTTACCACTGGTGCGGGTGCAGGAGTCCCGGGGACCTCGGCAGCCGGCTCAGGACTGGATGCTGATGCCGTGGCAGCCCCGCCGTCACTCTCACCGTATACAATGGTAAATTCGTCATTTT
>QNBL01000222.1 GCA_003641695.1 Spirochaetota bacterium | reverse complement strand
GTTTTGAATCCTGAAACCGGTAGAATGACAATACTGACCGAGTATGACGGTCTTCCGGATACCAATCTGAACTATGGTGTTCTCAAGGATTCATCCGGGTATCTTTACTTTTCCAGCAGTAAAGGGATAAGTAGATTTTTGCAAAAGATGAGTATGCTGAATACACATACTCCGCAGGTTTATATTACCTCTGTTTACGTGAATAAAGGACCTTTGGTAAATCCTTTCATGTACGACAGGGAAACACTGCTCGAACTGCCTGATCATCAAAACACAATTTCATTTGAGTTTATCGGGCTTGACTATACAGCAGCATTGAAGAATAGTTACCGCTACAAACTGGATAGATTTGATGATGACTGGATAGATTCCGGAGGCAGGGTAGGTATACGTTATTCGAATCTTTCACCTGGAAAGTATACATTCCGGGTGAAAGCATCAAACAACGATGGAGTATGGAGCGAGAAGGAAGATTACATCAGTTTCAGGGTTGTTCCGACTTTCTGGAAATCATTCTATGCACAGATACTCTACGATTTGCTTCTGCTGATGGCCATATTTGCAGTAATAAAGATACGGGAGCACTACATTCTTAAACAAAAAGTTAAAGAACTGGAACGATTAAAGGTAAAACTTACCGATACCAACAAAGAACTTCGTGAGCTGTCTGTTAAGGATCCTCTGACGGGGCTTTTTAACCGGAGAGAGCTGGATGAGAGACTTGAACTTGAGGTTGTACGGTCACGGAGGTTTAAAGAACCTCTTTCGGTTTTTATGATCGATCTCGATTATTTTAAGGACTACAATGACCGGTACGGGCATAAGGCCGGAGATGAATGCCTGTCTGCAGTTGCTGAAATATTGCGTAAATGCCTTGTCAGGACCAGTGATTTTGTAGCCCGGTACGGAGGCGACGAACTGGTTATTGTGCTTCCAAGGTACAGTATTAAAGAAGCAGAGAAAATGGGAGAAAAGATAAAGCGCAGTATTCAGAAGAAACGGATAAAACACCTGAAAACCGGAATCGGAGGAATTGTCACCATTTCCCTGGGCATCGTGACCGGAACAGCGCAGGAGAAGGACACTCCCGCTACTTTTATAAAAACCGCGGATAAAGCGCTTTATAAGGCTAAAAAGCAGGGGCGGAACTGTGTTGCAGTTCTTCCTCTGCATAAATCATAGAACTCGAATTTTCGTTCTTGCAACTTGAGCCAGAGGTGGGAGTTGAACCCACGACCTACGCTTTACGAGAGCGTTGCTCTACCCCTGAGCTACTCTGGCGTGATTTTCTCATTATGCAAGAAATAAATATTAAATCAAGATAATATCAAGAAAAATCATGCAATTCCGATACTATAAAAGAGAGTAACGGAGGTACGTATGATTCGCGGTTTGTATACCGGTGCAAGCGGAATGGTGGCCCAGATGCACCGCATGGATGCCTTGGCAAACAACATAGCTAATGTGGATGTAACCGGATATAAGAAGGATACATCGGTGAGCAAGGCTTTCCCGCAGATGCTTTTAAGACGGATGAACGATGACGGACTGTATAAATTCCCCTTTGGAAGCATTGATGCAGCACCGGTAGTGGGAACCCTGGGAACAGGGGTGGAATACAACGAATCCTACACAATCTTCAGTCAGGGAGCAATGAAGCAGACTGAGAATCCCTTTGATGTTGCTCTTGACGGCAAAGGATTCTTTTCAGTGGAGGTAGATGGAAAGGAAAAGTACACCAGGAACGGTTCCTTCCTGATCAACAGCAGCGGTGTTCTTGTAACAAAAGAGGGACATCCTGTCCTTGGAGAAAAAGGGATAATCCAGTTAAAGAAAAACAACTTTGTTATTGATGAGAAAGGAAATGTTTATCAGAATGCTGTATTTGCGGAGGATCCGGAAAGACTGGTTTCCATGAGGGAAAACGAATGGGATCAGCTGCAGCTTGTTGATAAACTCAAGATTGTTGATTTTAAACGTCCCCGCTACCTCAAGAAGGAGGGGAGCAGTTTCTGGAAGGATACTGAGGAGTCTGGTAAGGCTGTCATAAAGGAAACGGGAAATGAAACAAAAGTCCTTCAGGGGTTTCTGGAAAGCAGTAACGTAAATCCTGTTACCGAAATGGTCGCAATGATTCAGGTAAACAGGGCTTATGAGGCAAATCAAAAGGTAATTCAGACCCAGGATTCATTAACCGGAAGAATTCTGAATGACGTACTGAGAGTATAAGAAGGAGAGTGGCATTATGATGAGATCACTTTGGACTGCAGCATCGGGAATGACCGGGCAGCAGTTTAACATAGATACAATTTCAAACAACCTGTCAAACGTAAACACCACCGGATTTAAAAAGATGAGAGCCGATTTCGAAGATCTTATCTATCAGACTTCCCGGATAGCGGGGACCCCTGCCACTGAGTTGACAACGGTTCCAACGGGCATACAGGTTGGGCATGGTGTAAAGGTAGCTGCTACACAGAAGGTCTTTACTCAGGGAGCTTTGCAGAGTACCGGAAACATTGCAGATCTGGCGATTCAGGGAGAAGGATTTTTTCGAGTACTGCTACTTGACGGCAGTTACGGTTATACAAGAGACGGATCTTTCAAAATTGATTCTAACGGGCAGATTGTAAACTCAAACGGCTACCGGCTTATGCCTGAAGTTACCCTTCCGGAGAATTTTGTACGGGAGAGCCTGGCAATTTCCCAGGACGGAAGGGTTACGGTAAAGGTAGCCGGAAATGATAACCCGATTCAGGTTGCACAGCTTGAACTTTACCGTTTCGTAAATCCTGCGGGGCTTCAATCAATAGGTCAGAACAACTTTAAGGTAACAAACGGATCAGGTCCTGCAATTGGAGGCAGACCCGGTTTTGACGGTATGGGGCTGGTAAACCAGAAATTCCTTGAGATGTCAAACGTTTCTGTTGTTTCAGAGATGGTAAACATGATTGTAGCCCAGCGGGCATACGAGCTTAATTCAAAGGCAATCCAGACATCAGATACAATGCTTGGTATTGCAAACAACCTGAAACGGTAGGCGGAGAGATAGATGAACAGTATTGATTCACTTTACAGTCTCAATATTCAAAACAGCAGTATTGGAAAGACAGAAAATTTGAAGAACAGCCTCCGAAGCAGGAACAACCGGAGGCTGAAAGACGCATGCACTGACTTTGAGGCACTATTTATAAAACAGATGCTTGATTCAATGCGGAAAACTGTTGATAAAAGCGGTCTAATGGACGGCGGAATGGCTGAAAATATCTTTCAGGATATGCTTTATGATAAATATGCAGAAAAAATGAGTAAAACTGGAAATTTTGGAATAAAAGATATACTGTATAAACAACTAAAAAGTGTCTATTAAAATATACAAAAATTTGAAGAACAACTCTCGAATAATCATAAATACTTACAATATAAAGAAATGTAAATATTATTGTTAAAATGATGTTTTTGGCACGGAACTTGCATATGTTATGCAGGAGCTGTTATGAGAAAAAATATAGAGAACGAAGAAAATGTACTGAAGACATATTTTAACCAGATTCAAAATACGCCCCTGCTCAGTTTTGACGAAGAGCTTGAGCTTTCACGTAAGATTCAGAAGGGTGATGAGGATGCCAGACAGAAACTTATCAAGGCCAATTTACGGCTTGTTGTCAAGATTGCAAAAGCCTATACTACGGCAGATTACGGTTTTCTTGATATCATTCAGGAAGGCAATCTGGGGCTTATAAAAGCTGCTTCCCGATATGACTATAAAAAAAATGTGCGGTTTTCAACATATGCCGCATGGTGGATTAAACAATCTATTGTCAGGGCTTTGTCAAAAAAGAAAAGACCAATAAGACTGCCTCATAGGAAAGAGGAACTGCTGAAAAAAATTCAGAGAACATATTACATCCTGAATCAGGAGCTTTCGAGAAAACCGTCAGTGGAAGAAATTGCAGAAGAGTTAAACGAAAAGCCGGAAGATGTTGCTGCACTTTTAAACTCTTCAAATCCGCTCTATTCATTGGATAGTACCTTAAATGAGGATTCTTCAACACTCATGGATATGTACGAGGATACTACTTTTGATCCGGATGAGATGCTTATGAAAAAATCCTTTAAGGAAGAAACAATGCAGTTTCTGGAACATCTGCTGGAAAAAGAAAAACAGATACTCATGTACCGGTTTTCCTTTTATGGTGGCAGGAAGTACACTCTTAAAGTGATTGGAGAGGAGATGGGAATTTCTCCGGAAACAGTAAGACAGATTGAGATGCGGGCTATCAGGAAGCTGAAAGACCATGCCAATGAGCTGAAAGATTATATTTACAACTGATAGAGTGTTGACCAAGAAGTATAAATAATACTATTTTCTACTTCAGTGAAGAAAGGCAACGGTAAACTACTTCTGGTATATATTCTTCTCGGGGTAATCGCGGCTGCTCTGCTGGTTACTCTTGTTATCCTTCCGCCGGCGGTAAAGCAGGATAAGGCTGAACAGAGAAAAGATAAACAAAGGCCTGAGGAAACAGCGATAAAACCGTCAGAGAGTCTGCCTGAGGAGAAGCCCGGGAAAGATACTGTTAAAAAGCCTATGGTGAAAGGGCATCTTATCTTTGTAATAGATGATGTCGGGTATAACCTGAAACAGTTGCAACCTTTTCTGGATCTTCCTTTTAAAATAACTTTTGCTATTTTACCCGGGCTGGCCTATACTGAAGAAGCAGCTGTGATGATCCACAATGCAGGGAAAGAATATATTCTTCACCAGCCTATGGATGCTGTCAATGGAAGTGATACGGGACCCGGAGTCATTCATAAAGGGATGTCAATAGACGAGGTAAGGAATATAG
>QNBL01000221.1 GCA_003641695.1 Spirochaetota bacterium | reverse complement strand
GAAAAGAAAGATAAATTTTTCAGTACAACCGAAGTAGGTGACACCGTTAACGGCATTGTAAAAAGTTTCACCTCTTTTGGTGCATTTATTGATCTTGGCGGTTTTGATGGTCTTCTTCATATCAACGATATGAGCTGGGGACATGTAACCCGTCCCAAAGACTTTGTAAAGAAGGGTGAGAAAGTTGAACTCAAGGTTATAAGACTTGATCCGGAAAATCAGAAAATCAACCTTTCACTGAAGCATTTTACACCGGATCCATGGTCCTTATTTGAACAGAAATATCATATTGATGATGTAGTCAAAGGAAAGGTAACAAAGCTTACCGATTTTGGCGCTTTTATTGAAATCGAAGAGGGAATTGAGGGGCTTGCCCACATCTCCGAACTTTCCTGGGTAAAAAGGATCCAGCATCCTTCTGAACTTCTAGCCATTGGTGATGACGTTGAAGTCAAGATTCTTGCTTATGACATTGAGAACGGAAGAGTTTCTCTTGGTGTAAAGCAGGTTTACGATAATCCCTGGGATACAATAGATGAACAGTTTCCGATTGGGAAAAAACTTACCGGTAAAATCGTAAAACTTACCAATGCAGGAGCCTTTATTGAGCTTATAGAAGGTATTGACGGTTTCCTCCACATTGATGATTATTCCTGGACAAAACGGATTAAAAGACCTTCTTCTGTCCTGAAAACCGGGGAAAATATTGATGTAATGGTTATAGATCTTGACAAAGAAGCCAGAAGGATCAAGCTCGGTGTTAAACAGCTTTCGGAAGATCCCTGGAAAACACTTATAAAATCCACTCCCCGGGGAAGTGTCATTGAAGGTGAAATAACCAATATCACTGATTTCGGAGTGTTTGTTAAAGTTACCGACGATATCGAAGGCCTTATTAACAAGTACAATCTTGCGGAACCCGGAAGCGACAGGGACGAAGATGTGCTTGCAAAGTACTCCGTTGGCGATACGGTAAAAGCATTAGTTACTGAGATTAACCCGGCTACCCATAGAGTATCTCTTTCTGTCAGGGATTATTTGAACGGAATTCAGAGAAAAGAGATTTCTAAATATATTCATGACGAGGAAGATGAATCCAAATCTACTTTCGGCGACTTCTTTAAAGATAAAGATTTAGATTCGACAGAAGATTAAGATGCTTACATCGAGGATCGATGCTAAGAAATTAGAAACTTTGATAGAGATTAATGCTCTCATCAATTCTAATTACAAAGATGCCAAATCCCTTTTGACCAAAATTGTACAATCAGCTACAAAATTGAGCATGGGGGAAGCATCTTCTCTACTTCTGGTAAACAATGAGAACAACAAATTATACTTCGAAATATCCCTCGGTCCAAAGGGCCCGGAATTGAAAAATTTTTCCCTTAATATGGGTGAGGGGATTGCCGGCTGGGTTGCAAAGAATACGACTTCCCTTATCGTTAACGATGTTGATACCGATAGCCGGTTTTATTCCGAGATTGGTAAAAAAATTAGTTTTGATACAAAATCCATCCTTGCAGTTCCTATGCTGATAAAGGAAAAATGCGTAGGAGTTCTTGAGATTATAAACAGAACCGACGGCGGATACTTTACAAACGAGGATCTTCAGTGGCTCGAAATCTTTGCTAACCAGGCAGCCCTTGCCATTCAAAATGCACGGGAGTATCAGAGAATTAAAAATGAAGTAAACCACCTTCAGGATCAAATTCATATTGGAAAGGGATTTCATACCTTTGTCGGTAAAAGTTCCGTAATAATTGAAAAACTTGCATTGACTGAAAAGATTGCAGCTACAAACTCATCAGTTCTCATTATGGGTGAAAGCGGTGTTGGAAAGGAACTTTTTGCTGAACAGATTCATCTTAGAAGCAGCAGAAGAGATAAAGCTTTTATCAGAGTAAATTGTGCCGCTTTGCCTGAGCATCTATTGGAAAGTGAACTCTTCGGACATATCAAAGGTGCCTTTACCGATGCATCTTCTGACCGCAGAGGAAGATTTGAACTTGCCGACGGCGGAACAATTTTTCTCGATGAGATTGGGGAAATTCCTCTTAACCTTCAGTCCAAACTATTACGGGTTATTCAGGACAAGGTTTTTGAGAGAGTCGGGTCAAGTGAACCCATGCATGTTGATGTCCGTATTCTTGCGGCAACAAATAAAGACATGGAAAAAGCTCTGGAAGAGGGGACCTTCAGGAGGGATCTTTACTACAGACTTAACGTACTTCCTTTTTACGTACCCCCTTTAAGAGAACGGCAGGACGATATTCCCGAGCTTGCTTACTTCTTTCTCGACAGGGTAAAAAGGGAAACAAAAAAAAAGGTCCGGGGATTTTCCGATTCAGCAATGGAAGCTCTTTTGACCTATTCATGGCCGGGGAATGTAAGAGAACTTGAAAACGTTGTTGAACGTTCTGTGCTCATTGTATCCTCTGAGATGATCAAACCTGAAGATCTTTTGCTTCAGGTTAACACCAAGCCTGATGAATATAAGGGAGAAACGCTTAAAAATGCGGTAACCCAATTTAAAAAACACTTTATTAAAAATGTTCTTGAAGCTCATGGATGGAAACAAACCTCTGCAGCCCGTGAACTGGGTATACAGAGAACGTATCTGTCCAAACTTATAAAAGAATTAAATTTGCGCAACTATTAATTGAAACACAAGGAGTACTTATGGCTAAGTCAGAAGACAAAAATGAAAAGCTGAATCTACAGCACAGAATATTACTGTTCCTCCATAAAAGGGGATTATTTTTCTTGGGTTTACTCGGAATACTGGCTGTTTTTATTATCGTTATGGCAGTTTATAACTCTGCCAATGCCAGGAAACTTGAATCTCAAACAAGTATGATTGAGAAAATCCAGGATGATTATGCAAACCTGCAGACCCTTACTGATGAAAAAGCCAAATCGGAAAAAGAACAGAAGATTATGGAAGAATTAGGAGCTATAGTAGAGAAGGGGGACAGGAACTACCCGCTGGAAAGAGCTCTTTTTATTCTCGGCACTATACATTATTCAAAGAAAGAATGGGATAAATCAACAGAGAATTTTATGAAGCTTGCTGATACTTTTCCAAAAAGCTATCTCACCCCAATATCCCTTCTGAATGCTGCTGCTGCTTTTGAGGAATCCGGCAATACAGATAAGGCAATAGAAAATTATCAGAGAGTTGTGGACAATTACAAAGACATTTCACCGGATGCTGCACGGGCCCTTTTTGCTATTGGAAGGTTATACGAAGAAAAAACGGATAAAGATGCCGCTGTGAAGACGTACAATACACTAATCGATACATTTCCCTCAAGTAATTGGACAAATCTTGCAAGAAGCCGTATAATCTACCTGGAGACTATAAAGCAGCAGTAATTACCCGGCAGGTTTCTAAAGGGGCGGTTAATGGAACTTAAAAAGAACAGGGCAAAATTTTTCGAAGCAAAGTACTTCGGATTAGTAATAGGTTTGCTCATTGCTCTTACCTTTATTGTATTATCACTCTTTACTCCTTTCTTTGACAGAATAGAGGTAAAGGTTCTGGATATACATTTCAGATATAAAAATATATTTGCGAATGAGACCATCCAGGAGGGGGTGAGTTTTGTAGAGCAGAACCCTAATATTTCTCCTGATATCCTGATTGTCGGAATTGATTTTAGAACTCTTTCAAAGTTCGGCAGATGGCCTTTCCCGCGATATACCCATTCTTATCTGCTGGACACCCTGGGGAGAATCAGGAATCAGAACGAACGGGAAAGATCGGTTCTCCTTGATATATTTTTCAATGAACCCTCCAATGCAGTCGATGACGGTATCCTTATTGACAGTATTAAAGAAAACGGGAGGGTTTTTCTCGAAACCATTCTTGATGAAGTTCCGCCCCCTTCAGCCAATAAAGATGATTTTTACGCCAGACAGAATCTCCTCTACCAGAACTACGGAGAGATTAAGAATATCGTCGGCGATTGGGAGAACATGATTTCATTCTCCGGTCTCCAGCCCCCGCTGCAGCCGTATGCAAAAGCTACCCACGGATACGGGCATCCCAACTACATTAAAGATTCTGACGAAATATACAGAAGACAGCATCTCGTTGCCAAATCTTCAATCCCGATTCAGGAAATAAAACTCCAGGACCTTTCTGTTGACCTCAAAATAGATCACAACAACTTTCAACGTCTTGCCTGGACAGACAAATCAAACCGGCAGCATTCCATTCCCTATCCCCTGACTGAAAGCATCATTGAAAAATTAAACAGAGAGATGGAAGCAAATGCTCCGTTAAAGACTGTAGACAGCAACAATGACGGAACACCGGATGAACGCTACTATGTTGTCCGTGTTTATCAGGATCATTTTGTTCCGGCAATTACCCTTTCACTGGCGCTTGATTACTTCAACAAGAAGCTTTCAGATATCGAGGTTAATCTCGGTAAATACATCTTTATTCCCCATCCGCAGCATTTCAACACAAAAACCGGCCTTTGGGAACCTTATAAAAAAATGATATCACCGCCCAAGTATAATGCAGACGGAGAGGTTATTAAGGAAGCTGAGTACGAACTGGTACCGGATATAAAGATTCCAATAGATGAAAACGGGACAATGCTTGTTAACTTTATGGGTCCTCCCTCGTTTTCAACACCCGGAGAACGCCAGACATTTCCTGTTAGATCCTATTCAGGATATGCCTCTAATCCTCCGGGTCTTGATCCGGCAAAATGGCCTCCAACAAGAGCTCTGGGAAACAAGATAGTTATGGTAGGAGCCTTTGCACGGGGTATGTCCGCAGATGAAAAGCCGACTCCCTACGGCCTCATGTATGGAGTAGAAATCCATGCAAACGCCCTTAATACGATCCTT
>QNBL01000220.1 GCA_003641695.1 Spirochaetota bacterium | reverse complement strand
CTCCGTTATATATTTTAACACCATAAATGGTGTTCTTTCTTAAACAAATTATTTGCGCCCGGCACCTTGGAATTTCTTTCTCTTTTTTCCTTCCCTTCCCTGTTATCTCTGTTAAAGATCCTGCCTTCCATCTGAACCTGCGTTCAGACAGTGGCGTATTTATAGCAAGTTTCCCTGCTTAATGTCAACCATTAGAGTAAAAAAATACTTTACTTGAAGTAATACAAAACCAGTATTTAAGTCAAACAATTGTCAGCGGTATTACTGGAAATCAATCCGTAGATTACCGCTTCCAGCCGACACGGCTTACTCTCAAAGCGTGAATGTAAGATACTGAAATTCAGAAAGAATGTCAACCTGACACGGCCCTAAAACCGTATAAATATTCCCCTTTTACAGATTTCTCGCAGCGATTATATAGGTAATAAAAGAGGCAACTGAAGCTACTGCGGCAGCAATGAAAACTACCAAAGTTACAACGGTTAACCCGGCAGAAATTCCTGACAAAAATCCTGTTCTTTGAATAAAGACCACAAGTACACCAAGAACTCCGGCTACTGCATACGTAATAGCTTTCAGTTTTCCCCAGATCGATGCAGCAACAACAACTCCCTTTTTCATCATCACCATACGGAAAAAAATTATCCCCAGTTCCCGGTACATGAGTACAAGAAAAACCCACATCGGCATGATTCCAGTAGAAGCAAAACAGAGAAAGTAAGTTAATCTGCTTACAACATCAGCAAAGGGATCGAGAACCTTTCCCAGATCAGAAACAATATCGTACTTCCTGGCTATATAACCATCGAGAAAATCGGAGATCTCGATTGCCAGAAAGATTACAGCCAGTACATACACTGACAGCCCGGCGAATCTCCCCGTCCAGAGCGGTATAAAATAAGCTATATAAAAAACCGGAGACATGATCAGTCTCCCTATTGTTAATTTATTCGGTAAATTCATCTAAAGGCTCCTTATCCTCTCCCCTACCCGATATTTTCCTTAAAAGCATTGTCTATGAGATCTTTGGCATCAGATCTGCGGGCAAAACTGTATAATACTTTATACCCCTTTTTAATCCTTTCCTTAAAGATCCGGCGTATTTTTTTTTCCATATGCGCTCTATCTTCAAAGACGTATCTCTTTTCTCTGCCTCCATACAGTTCAACTCCCCAAATAGCTGTAAAAGTGAAGGTAGAAAACAAATCCCCCTGCCTATCATGGATGGTATAATAACGATTTGCCTTCCCGTTAAATTTATAAAAAGTTATTATCATATTCTTACCTATCGGCAATAAGTGCTATTCCTCCTGCAAAAAATATCAATTTCCCAGACGAAAATTCCACACTTCATTCCGGCTGTCAAAACCAAGGAGATACTCTTTCAGCAGCAGCATTTCCGGGATTTCAAACCTGAACTCAGACATATCCATGAAAGGTATTTTAGTCAAAAAACGGTTCAAGAATCCCTTGAAGCCGGCAGGAAGTCCCCTATCCAGAGGGTAGAGGTAGAGACGACCCGGCACAAAGAAGAGTTCATTTGAAACTTTAAGAACGTAAAAACTTAACACTCTCTCTGTACTCTTCCTTTTTAAAAACAGGAACTCACCGCTGTAGTCGGTAATTTCCAGACTGATGTTATTATCGTCCTGAGAAAGTTGGCGGAGATGCATTACTGTAGCTGTCGTATCAACCCTGCACCAATCCGTTAAAATAGAGTTCAGGACAATACAACTTCCTGCTACCATAACAAGAATAATAAACACCGGAATTGACGGAAACCTTATCACCACAAACCAGAAAGCTGTAAACCCCAGGTAGAAGGCTATCATCCAGAAATTCCACCGAATTGTGGTCCATTCTACAAAAAATACAGACAGGGACATTACCACGATCGAAAAAGCAAGAGCAGTATAAAACAAAGGTACATGATGCTTAAGAATTGATTTAATACTTAAAGCAAAGAAAAAAGCGGAGACAAAAAACCAGAGATATAGATTACCGGCTATACTGATGTACTCCGCCACAAAAGATCCTTTAGATCAATTCCTTGTTCTTTATCTTTCCCAGGGTTTGTTCGATAAACTCGGAAACGGGTATTGCATTGGTCTGTTTCCCTGTTCTGAGCCTTAAAGATACAGAATCTGTACTTGCCTCTTTTTCTCCAAGGATAAGCATATAAGGGACTTTCTTTTTCTGAAAGTTTCTTATCTTTGCATTCATCCTGTTGTCGCTCAGATCAATATCAGCCCTGATATCATTTTCCTTCAGAAGA
This sequence comes from Spirochaetota bacterium, assembly GCA_003641695.1. Classification (GTDB taxonomy): domain Bacteria; phylum Spirochaetota; class Spirochaetia; order B11-G9; family B11-G9; genus B11-G9. The sequence continues at coordinate 2,618 of QNBL01000220.1, read as the reverse complement.
GCTCCTATCTTTTCAGCATACTCATTAAATGCTGGTGCAACCGGTATTACGGCTACCTGCACAGGTGAGAGCCATACAGGGAAGGCTCCTCCATAATGTTCAATAAGAACGCCAAAAAATCTTTCTATTGAACCGAGCAATGCCCGGTGAACCATGTACGGCCTTTTTTCTCTGCCGTCATGATCAACAAATGTCATATCAAAACGTTCAGGAAGATTGAAATCAAACTGAACAGTAGTCATCTGCCACTCTCTACCCAATGCATCCTTTATCTTCAAATCGATCTTGGGACCGTAGAAAGCTCCGCCCCCTTCATCCACTTCAAAATCAAGTCCTTCTATCTCGATTGCTTTTTGCAGAGAGACAATCGCCTTATCCCACATATCCTGATCTCCGACGCTCTTTTCCGGACGTGTTGAAAGATAAGCTTTAATATCGGAAAATCCAAAGGCTTTCCAGATATTCAGCGAAAACCGCAGTACCTCAAGGATTTCGTCCTCTACCTGGCCGGGTGTACAGATAATATGAGCATCATCCTGAGTAAACCCCCTAACACGCAGAAGACCATGCAGAGCACCGGATTTTTCATACCGGTACACTGTTCCAAGCTCTGCCCATCTAAGAGGAAGATCCCGGTAGGATCTGATATCGGTCTTGTATATCATTATATGGAAGGGACAGTTCATCGGTTTTATGTAATAATCGTTCTCGTCCACCTCCATGGGGCTGTACATGCTCTCGTTGTAAAACCCCAGATGCCCTGAAGTCTGCCATAACCATGCTTTTCCCAGGTGAGGAGTGTATAGAAGCTCATAACCGTTCTTATAGTGTTCCTTCCGCCAGTAATCCTCAATAGCCAGACGGATTCGTGATCCGTAAGGGTGCCAATAAACCAGTCCCGGTCCGGCCTCTTCATGCGTAGAATATAAATCCAGTTCTTTCCCTAGTTTCCGGTGGTCCCTCTTTTCCATCTCCTCGAGATGTTTAAGATGCAGCCTGAGCTGCTTGGGATTTTCCCAGGCAGTGCCGTAGATACGGGTTAGCATAGGATTAGTCTCTTTTCCCCGCCAGTAAGCCCCTGCAATAGAAAGCAGTTTGAATGAATCAGGATTAAGTTGAGCTGTATTTTCCACATGTGGACCGCGGCAGAGATCCGTAAACGTATTCTGGGAGTAAAGTGAAACCTCTTCCCCTTCAGGAATAGCTTTAAGAAGCTCCAGTTTGTAGTTCTCGCCGAGATCAGAAAAGATCTTTTCAGCTTCATCCCTTGAGACAACCTTACGCTTAAATTCATGCTTCCCGTTTATTATCTCTTTCATTCTGGTTGAAATATCGTCCAGATCTTCCAAAGTCAATGTAACCGGAAGATCAAAATCATAATAGAATCCGTTATCAATCGCAGGCCCTATTGCAACTTTTGTTCCGGGAAATTTCTGCACGACAGCCTCAGCCATCACATGCGCCATTGAATGGCGGATTTTTCCAAGTTTATCTTCGTTTGCCATATGTAATAATCTCCGTGGATTTAAGAATGCGGAAATAAACAGCCTCTGTCAAGTCAAAAGGGCTATAATTCCTCTATTGCTCTTTCTATATTATCTATAACCCAATCAGGAGTCGATGCTCCTGCGGTTATTCCTATGGTTTCATATCTTCCCAGTTCATCCGGAAGTTCATCAACATCCTCAACATGCCAGCAGGGAATCCCCGTTTTTTTTGCAGTCAGATAAAGCCTTCTGGTATTAGCACTATTCTTACCTCCGACAACTACAACTGCCTGAACCTTCCCTATCAGCTCTTTGAGTGAACTTTGCCGCTGTTTTGTGGCAGGGCAGATGCTTCTTACTATTTCGATTCCGGGATTTCTTGATAAAAGGATACGGCAGATCCGTTCATACTCCTCTTCTGAAAGGGTAGTCTGAGCTATCACCAGCGTGTTACCGGAAACTTCAACTCCGGCAGACTCCTCTTCGGTAAGTATTGTGGTAAATCTCTCTGCACAGCCTTCGATTGCCCTGACTTCACCATGATTCTTATCCCCGACAATTATTATATTCCACCCTTTTTTACTGTATTCACTTACTGTTTGCTGAGATTTAAGAACCCGCGGACAAGTTCCTTCAACCAGCCTGTACCCTGCTTCTTTGAACTCTTTCCGCTTTTGAGGATGAATTCCGTGGGCGCGGATAACGATAGCTCCGCCATCCGCTTCACCGGGATCTTCAATTTCTCCAACTCCCTTTTCATGGAGCTTTTCAATGACCAGCCTGTTATGGATAAGGGGTCCATACGTATAAAGAGGCTCTTTTTTATCCCGATCGATTTCATCTTCAACAATCTGAATGACTGATTTAACCCCCATACCGAAACCCATTACTTTTGTTCTGATAACTTGACGTTTTTTAGACAACCCGATCTCTCCGTTTACAGTTTATAACTCAAAGTAACACCATGCCCCACAGGCAGTATAGCGGAATACAACCTTGAATCAGAAAAGGCAAGCTTGTTGTATTCATCTGTATATCTGCCAAGCCCCTTTCTTACACTGTCGTTAACCTTGAAAAGAGTATCATCAGCGATTATCAGCCCGCCTTGTTTAACAAGACTCACCACTTTTT
>QNBL01000219.1 GCA_003641695.1 Spirochaetota bacterium | reverse complement strand
TGGTAAACGATCTGATTCAAAAACTTAACGCTGTAGACAATGTGAAAAATGACAGAGTCAGTTCAATTCTAAAAGCCACTTTAGCTGAAGCATACTACTCAGTATATGAGTATCAAAAAGCTTTAAGGCCGGCGAAAGACGCTCTTCTTATTACTCAAGGAGCAGGGCTTGCAGGTGAAGAAAGTGGAATCAATACCCTTCTTGGTAAGATCATGCTGGGAATGCAGCGGATAGAAGAGGCCAAGGATTATTTCAGAATTGCTATGGAAACCGCAACCCCCGGGAGCGGAAAATTCCTTCTCGCTGAAACGTATTATCTGGGAGCTGTAACCTACTATATCTACGGTAATTTGTCACAGAGCATGCGGCTTCTTGAAAAGTCTCTGGATCTGAGTAGAGAAACCGGCCGCAGGAATTGGGAAATTATTGCCCTTTTTGCAAAGGGAAGAATCAATTTTGATCTTGGAAGGTATCAGTCAGCTATCAATGTGTTTTCCGAATGCCTTTCGGTTGCACGAATTTACAATAGCTTAGAGAGCCATGAAATAATTTATCCATGGATTGCCCGTTCATTTGTTTACAGTGGTAAAAGGGAGGCCGGCGGCCGCATTCTGGAAAACTATCAGGAATCCGCAGAAGGAGCTTTTTTTTATTCAGAGTATTTGTACTTCAAAGGCCTCTATTCAGAAGCTGAGGATATGGTAAACCTGTCCCTGGAGATGGATAGCGACAATATCCATCTTTTCCTTTCCCCCGATTTCAAGCTTGATTCCAGCGGATTTAAGTATATGGAAGACCTTGTATTTTTGGTTATGGACGGCCGGGGAGTGCTTTCTCATCTCCTGAGAGCTTTCAGCGCATATCTTTCTGTTCTTAATGATAATCCTGTCAAAGGAATCCCTGAACTTGAACGTTTGACCCGGGATGATAAACTGTCAGATATTGATCCTTTTAACGGCCTTTACTATTTCTTCCATGCTCTGAGCCTGCCGGAAAAAGAGGGGGTTGACAGCCTGGACCGCTTAACCATGTTAAGTAAAGCATTGCGTCATGTACAGACAGTAGCAAGCAGGATTGATTTCCCCAAGGAACGGATGGCCTTTCTTACCGGAAATTATTGGAATTCCCGTCTGATGACGGCTGCCAAAAAGAACAAACTTCTTTAGGGAGCAAGTTCTTTTTTATCAAATTCTTCAGGCAGCGGAACCGGTTTTCCCGTAGCATCGACACAGACCCAGGTCACATCTGCTGAACAGATCTCTGTTTCATTTCTAAAAAATGTCTGTCTGAATACACCGCTGGCTTTTCTCTTTTTTACGGGTTTGGTTTCTATAACAAGCTCGTCATTTACTTCTGCAGGGATTTTGTAGTTAATACAGATCTTTGTAACAAACAGGCGGTATCCTTCGTTGTAAAAGTACTTGTAGTTGATTCCCGCATCTTCAAAGAAACTGATCCGTGCTGCTTCCAGGTAATTGAGATAATTTGCGTTGTTTACGTGGTTATTGCCATCCAGCTCATAGCTTCTGACTTTTAGTGAATATCTGTGAATCATACGGTATAGTAACTTTATGGATGGAAGATATCAATAGTTTTGAAAGTTATTGACACAAAAAGAACTCATTGGTATAGTACCAAAGTCTTTGATATTCGGTGGCGTAGCTCAGTTGGTAGAGCAAACGGCTCATATCCGTTCGGTCAGGGGTTCAAGTCCCTTCGCCACTAGGAAAAAACAATCCGGTGTACCCGGATTGTTTTTTGTTGTCTTCTGCTTTATAGTAAATCTCTTAAAATAAATGCGTTTACTGGATAGTGTTTACCGGGTAAACAGGTTTGTTCCCCTTTAAAACCTCGAGAATATTTCGTGCTGCTTTGGTTTTTAATTCGACAATTGATTCCTCGGAATACCAGCCTGCATGATCGGTAAAGGTAATGTTATCAAGGCTTCTCAAGGGACTTGCTTCGGGCAGAGGTTCTGTTTTGTAAACATCGATTCCCGCTGCGGCGATCTTTCCCCCTTTTAAAGCTGAATAAAGAGCATCTTCATCGATAATTGGACCTCTGGATGTGTTTATTATAACAGCACTGTTTTTCATAAGCCTAAACTCACTGCTTCCGATCATCCCTTCAGTTTCTTCTGTTAAAGGAGCGTGGATTGATACATAATCGGATTCCTTTAAAAGTTCTTCCAGTGGTACAGGTGTTCCTCCAGCTTTAATTATTGCTGTATCATCTACATAGGGGTCGTAAACAAGAATAGTGCCGAGTCCCAAACCTGAAACTTTCCTGAACAGCGTTTTCGAAATATTTCCGAATCCTATCAACCCGAGGGTTTTTCCCGCTACCCTGAATGAGGGCCAGTCTTTGTGAAGATCCCATTTCCCTTCCCGTATCATTCTGTCCCGGTACGTGATTTTTCTTACACAGTTGAAGAGGTGCGCAAGGGCATGATCGGAAGTATCCTCCATAGAGTAGTCCGGAACCCTGGAGATCCATATCCCCTTTTCGGTAGCAGCCTTGACATCCACGTTGTCGTATCCGACTCCGTACCGGTTTATTACCTTACACTTATCCATGCTCAGTATTATCTCTTTCGTCATGGGAAAAAGATTAACCAAAACTGCATCTGCATCCCTTAAAACTTTCTTTGCTTCGGTTTTATCCTTAAAATCATGTACTTCAACCTCAATACCAAGTTCACTTAAAACTTCATTCTCTTCCTTGTAGCTTCCGTATCTGTCGTCAGTTACAACTACCTTGTATTTTACCATGGTGTATTTCCTGTTAGTACTGAATTATAGGTGTAAGTATATCATAGAAAGTAAACCGGGGCTATGCTCCGGTACCCAGGGTGAAGTTTGTAGGATCCCCCAATTCCAACATTCTTATGTATTCGGTAGTGGCTTCCTGACAAAATGTGTATATATTAGGTTGAGAAAAACACAAAGAGAAGTGCGGGTGCGAGAATGGCTAATTTTATCCTTACCTGTGGTAATTGTATCTCCCTGAAACAGAGCTAACCCAAAATTCGCAGGAAAACTGCCACCACTCCGCTGAATTTTGATATCCCCTTCCAGATAGGTAACAATACCTTCCTGTGCCTATAAACTGTATAGAGTAGTGAGAAATATAGAAAATTTAAAACTTTATTTCAGCAAGATCAATGTTTTTCACTCGAAAGAGTAGACGAAAGAGTAGACAATATGGAATAATAATTTATTATATAAACCGTATAAAACAGGAATACCAGGGAATAAGGTGATTTCGTGGAGAATTATACTACCGATAAACAGTACCGGAAATTCTGCGCCTACGGATTTTTAAAGAATCTGAGGTTTTTCGATCCCTTTATTATCCTTTTCTTTAGGGAAACCGGGATATCTTACTTTCAGATAGGGACGCTTATAGCTATAAGAGCAATAGCAGTAAATCTTTTAGAGATCCCTTCGGGTATAATAGCTGATTCAGTAGGCCGCAGACGTTCAATGATCTTTTCCTTTGCTTCCTACATTCTGGCGTTTCTCATGTTCTTTTTTTTCAATAGTTACACCTTGTTCATCCCGGCCATGCTGCTCTATGCTTTTGGTGAAGCGTTCAGGACGGGGACCCACAAGGCCATGATACTGGAGTACCTCAGGAGGAACAATCAGCTGGAGTACAAGGTCCCTTACTATGGGCATACGAGAAGCTGGTCACAAAAAGGATCAGCACTTTCTTCTTTAATAGCAGGAGTAATTGTATTTACAACATCAAATTACCATGCTGTTTTTATATTTTCAGTAATCCCCTATATACTCGAACTTTTCTTAATGATGAGTTATCCATCGTATCTTGATTATACTGGAGGGGAAAAAGAGAGAGAGAGTATAACTATCCGGGAGAAAGTTTCCATTACCCTAAAAGGGCTGTTGAGTGTTATCAGGCAGCCGGACAGCCGCAGGACCCTGATTAATTCAAGTATTTTTGACGGAATGTTTAAATCTCTTAAAGATTATATTCAGCCTCTTTTAAAAAGCTTTATTGTTACCATTCCTTTATTTACAGCATACAGTGCTACCAGGCGTATTGCCGTACTGAGTGCACTTGTATATTTTGTCCTCTACATGCTTACCTCTACAGCCTCAAAGAACTCCGGAAGGATTGCGGGATTATTCCGTTCCCACGAGAAGGGGCTTAATATTTACTATCTCTTTGCTGCTTTTATCGCTTTCGTAACAGGGTGTCTGGTTTGGACCGGTTTTTACATACCGGCTGTTGTTCTTTTTATTATGTACTATGTGCTTCAGAACTTGAGAAGACCGGTCATGACCGGTATCTTGAGCGGGAAGATTCCTCATGAAGCAATGGCCACCGGGCTTTCGGTTGAATCCCAGGGGAAAACTCTTTTTACCACAATTATTGCCCCTGTCGCCGGGTTTTTAGTGGATAAATTCGGCCTGGGAGCAGCAATGATGATTCTTGCTTTTCTATTGATAGTCGTGTATCCTTTTTTAAAGTTTAAAACACCAGCGGAGTAGCCTATGTACCTGTTTTTTATAAAGAAAGTTTTTTTTGATGCCTGGGATAATCTACTCTCCCTCATCGTTCTCAATATTGGATTTGTTATTATTGTTGCAGGATTTGCGTATACATCGATTATCACAGAACCGGGAAGTATTACTTTTTTTGTATTGTACGTTCTGTTGATATTCTTGTTTAATTTTTATACCTGTGGCGTTGCAGGGTACACGAAAGATATTCTCTATTCAGGAAGCGGGGAGCTGAAAAGTATTTTTAAGACTGCTGTTAACGGATGGAAACAGTGGATGCTCCTTTCTTTCATTACCATTGCTGAGGCATCAATTCTCTTTATTGGATTTCCATTCTACCTTTCTGTCGGAGGGGTAGCCGGTCTGG
>QNBL01000218.1 GCA_003641695.1 Spirochaetota bacterium | reverse complement strand
ATAAATTTGCAAGAACCTGGTCATCGGCTTTTTTAAGAGAATCAGTCAGATACCGGCTTCTTTCAACTACGCCGACACTTACCAGCATTCCTTTGAACACAGGAATTTCCGTTATCCACCGGGGGGCTGCTTTGTCCAATGGAGCCACAGCCTCTCCCGCGGTTATGCCCAGGGTAAAATCAGGACAGCTAACCAGCATATAGGTACCTTCGTTATCCCTGAAATGATACAGCACCGTTAGATCCTTCATTATCTTTCCAGCAAGGTCCCTGTCAAAACCGGTCTTTACAGATTCTTTCAAACCAAGATCTTTGTTGTTTGCTTTTACAGCAAGTTTTGTCTCAACCCGGGCTGCATAGTACAGAGACACTTGCCTTGCAGCATCATAAAGGCAGTACTCTGCCTCTTCTTCCCGGAACTCCCGCCTCGGTGTGCTGGCAAAAAACACCGGAGTTCCCTCCCGGGGAAAAGTATTCCAGAGAAAACTGTACCGGGGAGACAGGAAATCCATAACTCCTGAAACAGTAACCGGTTCGGGAATACTGTTCTCTGCTGTATTTCGGGTACCTGCTTGAGTTTCTGTCCCGCCCTCCAGAACTGAAACGGCAGAGGTATCAGAACCTGCAGTACCCGCTGCCCCCTGTCGGGTACTGCAGGAAATCAGTCCTGCTGCTGTCAGAATAATAATCAAAAAAATCCCGGCTTTCTTCATTGGTTAAGTGTATCCGTTCTTTCCCATTTTTAACAGTAAAATTTAAAAAGGACGGCCTTTTTAGAAAGCCGCCCTCTACAAATACTTCCCAACCTATTTTTGAGGAGTAGACTGGGTGGGGTTATTGTTCAGCTGATAATCAAGTTTCTGGAGAGCCTGATCCGCTTTAAACTCGGCAAAGGCTGCATCCTCGTTTCTCTCGAATTCCTTGGCTGTATCTTCAAAGGACTGTTTCAAAGCATCTTTGCTGTACACCATAAGAACCCATACACCGCCGTCTTTCATGGGAACACGGCTCTTTACAATGGCTCCGTTCAAGGTTGTATCAGTAATCTGACGGGTAATCGTCTCTGCAAACTTGATTGTCTGGGTATTATCGTCAACACCTGCTTCCTGGGCATACGAAGTCACCGCTGCCTGGATAGTTGTCTCTATCTGATTTGCTATGTCAGCCCGTGCATTTGTTTCGGCGACCTTTATGGACATTGCCGTTGTGGACTGCTTGGCATAACCGACTCCGTAGATTGCATCTGTTGCCATTGGGGGATTGAGTACGAAATCAGGAAGTCCTGAATCTGTATTTTCAGCTCCGTTTGAAGGCTGCGGAGCCGGTTCCGGCTTTGAAGCACAGGAAACAACAAACAAGCCAACTACAAGGATCATGAGAATAATCGCAATTTTTTTCATCTAACTGCTCCTTTTATATGTCTTTACCCTAGTAGTTTACCTCTCATAGAGTAACTTTTCAATAATCTAAAATATTTTTTTACATTTTTTTTACTTTATGATACACTGCTCTCCATGGCAAGAGTGAAGACATACACATATATTATTGACAAACTTACCCCCGAAAAAGGGGAAAAAATAAAGAAAGCCCTGCGGCAGATAGATGAGATAAAGAGCATTACCGTAAGTTCCAGCGAGGGTATGGTTGCTCTGGTTGCAGAGAAGGATTTTGAAACAGAACTGAAAATTGCATGCGATATTGCCGGTGCTGTATTCAGAGTAAAGATTAAAAAAGGTTTGTTCTCTTGAATCTCTCAAGAAACACTGTCCAGATACTTCTGAAGGACCTCATAACCCTTTATGGAATCGTTTTTCTGAATTACCACTGTCAGCTCAGTCATGGTTGAAACTATTTCATAGAGATTAATATTCTCCCAGGCAAGACGGTGAATAACCTGAAAAACAATTCCCGGGGTATGCAGAAAATCTCCTGAAAAGACAAGGGTTAGGGAAACCAGCCCCTTCTGCTTGTTGATAATACCCTCATCGGAAAGAAATTCTTCTATTCTTGGGTAGTATTTTTCACTTACCGAAATACTTATCTCATTGCTTCCTACTGTTATATTAAGGAAATCTCCCCGTTCCATACTGACCATATCATAGAGCATCTTGAGTTTACTCATTAACGCAGGGGTTTTCTGTACGTTAAAATCACAGATATTGGTTTTCATTATAATTTCCCCGGATATCGTACCGGCAGGAACTGTATGGGTTTGAATTTCCTCACTGTATCTGCGCAGAGCCATTACAATGGCAGACTCCCTTACCTCTTTATCCAGCCGGGACTCTATTTCCGGTTTCATATCCTCAGCCAGATTACCGAGGCTTATGATCCCTTTTGCCAGGGCATCCAGTAAAAACGGTTTATTTCCAAGAAGAACTTTAACTTCGCTGCTTACAGAACTCATCATACATCCTTTTCATAATGTTCTTATAAAAACTTTATGTTATTATATAGACATTATATATCGGTTTATGATATTTTGTAAATAGGATAGGAGATTAAAGATGAATATTGCCATTTCAGGTTACGGGAGAATGGGAAAGCTGATTAGAAAGATTGCTGAGCAGCAGGACCATTCCATCTGTGCAGTAATCGATCCTGTATCAGAGGAAGCACAATTTAAAGAGCTTAACACTGAATCCCTCTCTAATGCAGATGTTGTTATCGATTTTTCGGTACCCTCTTCAGCGGTGGAGAATATAAAAAGAACAGCACAGGCAGGAGTCAACATGGTTATGGGTACTACCGGTTGGTACAAGGAGATGGAAGCGGTCCGCGGGATTGTAGAAGATTCCGGAATTGGCTTCATCTGGTCCGGAAACTTCTCTACCGGAGTAAATCTGTTCTTCAGCATTGTAAGGAATGCGGCTTCAATCATCAATTACTTTGAAAGCTACGACCCTTTTGTGCACGAATACCACCACAAAAACAAGGCAGATTCCCCCTCGGGGACTGCATCAATGATCGGAGAGATAATTCTTGAGGAACTGGACAGGAAAGAGCGGATGGTAACTGAATCACTGAAACGGAAAATTGAACCCGGGGAGCTTCATGTAACCTCTACCAGAGGCGGTAGTATTCCAGGGACTCATATTGTAACTTTCGACTCCGGCGTTGATACCATTGAACTGAAACATACGGCACGTGGAAGGGAGGGATTTGCCGCCGGCGCAATAACCGCTGCAGCCTGGATCAAACATAGAAGCGGATTTTACGGTATCGAAAACATGATGAAAGAGATTATCAAAGGAGAATAACGATGACTAATTTAGAAGGTGTATACACAGCATTAATTACCCCCTTCACAAAAAGCGGAGAGGTTGATGAGGACGCATTGAAAAAGATTATTGAGTATCAGATCGAAAGCGGTGTAAGCGGTCTTGTCCCCTGCGGAACAACCGGCGAAAGCCCTACCCTCTCCCATGAGGAACACGATCGGGTTATCAGATTGACCGTAGAAGCAGCGGCAGGCAGAGTTCCGGTAATTGCAGGAACCGGAAGTAACGCCACCAGCGAAGCAATCCGGCTTACAAAACACGCAGAGGAATCGGGGGTTGATGCGGTACTTCTGGTAAATCCCTACTACAATAAACCGACCCAGAAGGGGTTATATCTTCACTTCAAGGCAATAGCCGATTCAGTAAAAATTCCCTGTGTACTGTACAACATAAAGGGAAGAACCGGGGTAAATCTTGAAACAGAAATCCTTGCACAGCTTTCCAGGGACTGCAGCAATATTACCACCGTCAAGGAAGCCTCCGGAGATCTGCAGCAGATGAAGGATGTTATCGGGGCCACTGACAGTTCCTTTCATGTAGTTTCCGGAGATGACAATATGACGCTGGATCTTATCGAAGCGGGCGGCAAGGGGGTAATCTCTGTTGCATCAAACCTTATCCCCGGCAGAATGGTAGAGATGGTAAGTCTGGCTCTTGATGGCAGCATGCCGGCCGCCAGGGCAAAGGAAAAAGAATTGTCGGAATTCTTTAAAACCATGTTTATCGAAACAAACCCCATCCCCATAAAAACTGCAATGGCCATGCGCGGCTGGTGTGAAGAGGAATTCAGGCTGCCTATCTGTCCCCTTTCCACTGAGGAGAACAGAAGGAAAGTTGTACAGGTTGTTGACAGCCTCAATATTCCTATGGCCAAATAGAGTACACTATTTAAGGAGCATTACAAATTGGCGCATATAAACACTCATTACAATAAACTCGCTGCAGGGTACCTTTTCCCCGAGATTGCAAGAAGAACAAAACGGTTTCTTGAAAAGAATCCCGGTGTAACGGTGAAAAAACTGGGGATTGGAAACACGACAGAACCGCTGACACCGACTGTTATTGAAGGTCTGAAAAAGGGGGTGGACAAGCTGGCCGTCCCTGAAACATACACCGGCTACGGAGACGAACAGGGGAATAAAACCTTACGGGAAAAGCTTTCGGCTTATTACTCCCTACGAGGGGTGGATCTTTCCCCGGATGAGTTTTTTATCAGCGATGGAGCAAAATCTGATTCCGGAAACATCCAGTCGGTCTTTTCCAGAGACAGTATTGTTGCTTTTCAGGATCCGGCTTATCCCGTTTACGTTGATTCCAATGTTATTGCGGGCAGAAGCAGCGGTTTCAACACTGAAAAGGGAGAATATGACAACTTTGTGTATATGCCCTGTACAGAAGAAAACAACTTTGTTCCGGAAGTACCAAAGGAGAAGGTTGACCTTGTGTACCTGTGCAGCCCCAACAACCCCACCGGAGCAGTTGCCACCCGTGATCAGCTGAAAAGCTTTGTTGATTATGCCAGGAAAAACAAGGCGGTTATTATCTATGATGCCGCCTATGCAGAATATATCTCGGATCCTGACCTCCCCAAAACAATCTTTGAGATTGAAGGTGCAAAGGAATGTGCCATAGAGATCAACAGTCTCT
>QNBL01000217.1 GCA_003641695.1 Spirochaetota bacterium | reverse complement strand
GGAGACAATGGCTACTGGCAGCAGTACCCAACAGCTCTCCCTGGATATTTTGCAGGGGCATCTTCAGCTTGGAGCGGATATAAGGGGACAGAGCTGGATTTTCAGGAGCTGCTGGATATTCATTATTTTAAGGATGAAAGCGGGATGAAAGCCAAGGCTTTGCTGCAGATGGCAAATATCTATAAAGAATATTCGTCGGGAGTTCACAATGGTTCTATCTTTGCCCTTACAATGCTTGATTCCCATTATCCCGGGTATAGAAGCTATTTCCAACCCTTGAGGGGGCTTGATTTCTCTGGAGCATTAAAAGAACTTAAAGGAGCGGAAAATTATATACAAAAGGCAAATAATGCAGACAAAGAATTGCTTTTCACTGCACATTTGCTGCGTCATGGGATACAACTGACAATAGAATTATTCAAAACTGAGTCCCTGGCTATAAAAGATATTCCTGTGAAAAAACGAAAAGAGTTCTCTGAGGATCTTAAGTCAATTATTTCTGAATTCAAAAGGCTCTGGCTTGTACGTTACAGGGACGGAGGATTACAGGACAGTCTCAATATTTTTTACGAACTGGATGCCTTCTATTCCAATTAATTCGCACTTAAGCCGAAAGATATACCTCCTTCACCTGGTCGAGAAGCTTTTTTTCCTCCCTGCTTAAGGAATTGTCGGCCATCGCCGCCTTCACCATCAGGGAGTATATCTTTGTCCGTTTTTTCCGGTCTTCGGGCATCTTTATGGCGAGTCTTCCCGAGGATGCCTGTTTGAACAGCGGAGTAAGAATATCCGGGTTGTACCCGAATTTTCTCGCGATACCTTCTACCAGCTTCTGCTCCTGTTCATCGTACACTCCGTCTGCTGCAATTATCATCATGATATTGTTAAGCGCATAGTCCCGTACGTCGTACAGAGCGTCTATTATACCCGGTTTTACCGTCTTCGTGCCAACTCCTGAGGATAATGCTGCATACTCTTCCATGGAAAGAATGTTATCAATAATCCATTCCTTATCTTCCCTGTTGTATTCAGTTCCGCAGAATGAACATTTGACTGCAAATGGGTCCTCTACAGGAGCTCCGCAGGCCGGACATGATCCTGCATAGAGGGAGCCTTTTGATCTGCCTGCATGGACCTTTTTGTTCATTACAAGAACTTCGGTTTTGGTAACAACAAAGGGATCAATTCTTTTTTTTATTTTACCGTTCTCAACACTAATGCGCTGAAAAGATGAGCGGACTGCAATAAAAAGCCTGTTTATATCTTCCCTTCGGTCAGCACCAATTACCGATACATCATTCAGATATATTCGGTTGAAGGCAATTGTTTCCTCCGGCAGAGACTGCTGCAGCTTTTGAGCAAAAGAGGAGCTGGTAAACCTCTTTATCCCCCTTAAATCTCTGGAGGTAACTGCTGACAGGATTTGAAGATACCCGTTACTTGCCTTGTCCTCGATAAGCTGTATTGATGCTTCGTTTGAAAGAGCATCTTGTGAGATTCTGGATTTGATTGCTTCTATTTTCCGGATGCTTCTTCTGGAAGCAGCGTAGTCGTTGGCCTGGGTTATCTCGGAAAGAATCCAGTCATACTCACCGTTGTTAAGGAGTGTGCCGCAGAATGTACATTTAACAACATCAAGATGCTCTTCAGTAAGGGGAGCACCGCAGTTCGGGCATGCAACTGTCCCGTAGAGGTCTTTATTCTTACTGCTTTTACGTCTGATAAATGACCAGTATTCTATGAATTCATCATCTACTCTTGAATTGAGGGCAGCTGAGAGCTCCGATCTGAAGATATCTTTCATGGAAGCATGTATTCCGGCATGAATAATGTCGTATTCACCATCTTCCTCAATACGGTCAATCCATATATTTATTATATCTATATCAGATATGGTATCTGTCTGTTTTAAAAGATCCATCATTTTAATCTGGGTAAGAAAGCGCTGATAAACCCCGTCTGTAATGTAGCGTCTGGCTCCGGCAATCTTTTTCTCTGTCCAGGCTTTCTGGATCGCGGTAAAAGCTTTCTGAACCTTTTTCTTAAAACCTGCTTCATCGAAATCAGGATGGTGAATAAGAAAGTCTGTATATCCTTCAGCCTTCACGGAGTCTTTTTGTCCCTGGAAAGAACGGAATGCAGAACCGTCATTCCTGACTTTCCTGCTCCCCTTAAAGAGGACGAAAAAGATAATACCAATGGCTATAATGTTAAAAGGGAAGGGTAGAATACGGATAAGATAGAAAATAAGATACATAACCCCGAGACCGCCGCCCCCTCCGCCTCCGCTGCTGCTGCTTCGGCTGCCGCCGCCGCCGGCTCTGGCAAACAGAAATTCAACTCCCAGGGAAAGAAAGAGTACCAGGATGAAGACAAATGTTTTTTGCACTTTGTTACGTTTCATACGGTAAGTGTATGACATTATGAAGAGCAGGTCAATTTACTCCAAACCAAAAGCATTATTCGATCGTATAGTGTGTCGTGTGTATTATGTGGAGAACACAATAAGTGAGCTTAGAATGTCCTTCCGTCCCAGCCCCACATAGAACCTTCTGCACCGGTAAATTCGATATAGACCCTGTTAGACGGTACCTGCAGTGTCTCATTGCTGAAAGCACAGAGAGCCGATGATAATCCCGCGGTCTGATTTTTATTGAGACCGATACTCTTGCATTCAATAAATACCGCAGGTTCTGAGCTGCCGCCGAATGTCATGGACTCAAGGGGATCAAAAGCTGTCATTACATATGCTTCCGGCTTTCCAAGTTCTGCTGCCATGAGAGCGGAGAGTTTATGTAATACTTCTTCACTGTTTGAAATCTTTGCATTTGTCTGAATTTTTATATAGGGCATAGCATCCTCCACCTGTATAGTCGTTTTAGCTTGTATTAAGAGAAAAATCAACCTCGGTGCTCAATCTCCAAAAAGAAATCTTTGGCAAACAAGGCCCGGGGAATTCCAAAAGCAATGAAGCCTATAACCAAAAATATTATTCATTTCCAGTTTTCGCCTCCAGCACATTGATAATGTCTCGTTTATGGAAGGGTGCTCTAAAAAAGCGCAATAATATTTTTCTGCCGGTAGGTCATGCAGTAAAAGAGAGGTGGGGTAACCATTCCCGGGCTTAAGCGTTATGTTGCTGCTTTTCTGATTGTTCTGTGTACAAGAAACCAGGATACTGTTCCGGACAGTGAGTATGAGACAACAAGAGACAGAAAAATACCGGTCGTTCCCATAAGATGTTTTCCCAGAAAAGCCAGAGGTATATAAAGAACAAACATTTGAAAAAGGGTAAGAGCAGAAGCATGAAGGGGTTTGTTGAGAGCATTTAATACCATGGAATTAATATTGAAAATACCCTGCATGCCGTAAACAAAGGGAACAACCCTGAAGTAGAGTGCCGTTACAGAGATAACAGAAGGATCCTTTGAAAAGAGAGAGGCCAGCGGATATGCGAAAATGAACATGAAAGCAAGAAGTACAATGCCTGTTCCCACTGATAAAAGCGAGGAGAAACGGATTCCTTCCAAAATCCTTGTGTACTTTTTTGCGCCGAAATTCTGTCCTGCAAAGGGTGCCATTACTGTTGCTGTAGCCATGGTAAAGAGCAGGGCAAATCGTTCGAATTTTACCGCTGCGCCGAAACCTGCAACAGCATGGGTCCCGATTGAGGCAAGGAGGGCGGTAATAATACCTGCAGCAACAGGAACAATAAGTCTGGTGACCGCTGCCGGACCTCCGACAAAAAGAATCTTTTTCCACGAATCGAGCACCTCTCTAATAAGGGGCTTTTTTAGAGATAGAATTTTCTCCCGTTTACCAAGAACATACAGAGCCACGCTAAATGTAATACTCCGGGAGAATACTGTTGCAATTGCCGCTCCTTCTATTTCCAGCCTGGGGAAGGGGCCAATACCGAATATAAGCAGGGGATCAAGGATCATGTTTACCAGGGCTGCAATCATCATAATGGTTCCGGGAGTTTTTGTGTCGCCCAGTGCTCGTATGGCATTATTCCCCACCATGGGGAAAACGACAAAGAGCAGTCCTCCGTACCATATTCTCATATAGCGTTTTACCATTACAAGTATTTCCCCTTGAGCTCCAAGGGTGCGGAATACCGGTTCTATGGTCAGCTCTCCGATAATGACAAAAAATACAATAAAGAGAAACGAAAGACTCAGGCTGTCGGTTGTATACCGGACAACCTTGTGGTGATCTCCTCTGCCGAGTGCCCGGGATATAACAGAAGATGCCCCGATTCCCATTCCCAGGGCAATACTGTTCAGAATAAGTACAATAGGGTAGGTGAATGAGAGAGCAGCAAGGGGGCCTGTTCCCAGTCTACCCACGTAGATTGTATCAACAATGTTAAAAATGGAAAGCCCCAGCATGCCGAACATCATGGGAAGAGACAGGGTAATAATCTGCTTTTTTAAATTCCCCTCTGTTAGAGAAGGATGTTTTGATTTTGGTCTCATATATCCTGGAAGAATAATTTGTTTCCTCTTTCTTGGCAATAGTAAAAAAGGGAGGGATAATGTAGATTAAAGAAGTAAAATAATTAAGGAGTTAAAATTGAAACGGTTTACAGGAGTGCTCGTAATTTTAAGTGCCCTCGTAATGTGTGCATCAGCAGAGACAGGAGACATTACCAGGCAGTGGCTTATGACTACTGCAGCTCTCGGGGGGAATACAGAAGAGGTATACAAGACAGTAACCTTTAACCTTGATGGCAGTACCGTAATGGAAGGCAGAAATTTCGGAACATGGAAAGCAGATACAACAGGGCAAACAATAGAAATTAGATCAGAAATGATCCCGGAGTTTGCAGGAAACTGGGAAATTGTAAAGAAGTCGGCTGGTAAGCTTGTCTTACAATCAAATCATGGGACATTGTCATTTATTGCGTACAACCCTGATAAAATTGC